>NZ_MUEY01000008.1:0-132750 GCF_001995695.1 Salinivibrio sp. ML290
TCCATCTCAGCAGCCAAAGCAGCTTCGGTGATCTGTTTAATCAACGGCGTTAGCAGTCCATCTTTCCCGTTGAGGTCTTGTCCAGATTGCAGTGCCTTAGCAAAAGCTTGAATATCAATTTCGTATTTGTCGGACATTGATGTATCACTCCCTGTTGAGGGTTAACTATAGGAGTGACACAGACTTTTGAACACTACCTAATGAAATCCAGTTTCTACTTGAGTACGTGCATGCAGTTCTTGCATCAGATGCGGAACCGGATGAGGTTAAATTCGATGAGGCTCGGTGCGCCGATCTGTTCGCCCTTAGCTCTAAGCTTAAAGAGCAGGCCATGTTATTCGCCATGGGCTCGTCTATTGATACAGAAAATGAGGATTTTGGGCCGGATACTGCGGATATAGAATTCCAAATAAAGTCAACATGGGTCATGCTTAGAGGGAACCGCTATCAAGTATTAGAAGGTGAGTTTTACAGCTACGTGCTTGCGCCACATGATGATGTATTGAAAGAGGTCTATGGAGTTGGTGCCACTGCGATTGCGGAAGGTTTTCAAGATATGGCAAATGCTACCCTTACGGGTCATGCGGAAGCAGCTGAAGAGATGATGAGGCAGTTCGAAGCTGCGCAGAAATTTGCCTTAGAGCAAGAAAAACCTCTTGAAGATGTTATGGAAGAATGGGTTTCAGCAAATGTAGATCAATCGGAAGCCGCTGGGCGAGCAATGGACGACATGCTCCGAGGCGGCACTGCCAATGTTAGTCGTCACACGAAATTACCACTAAAGCTATTGGCAGATTTGTCATATCGACGCGGTGAAGAAACTGAGTTTTTTGCTGAAGGTGACTTCGCCGGAACCCCGTATCGTACACTGCCTGCTCGCAAAAAGCCCTTAATCAAGCTGGGGGCGGACTACTTCGCTGTGGATCCATGTTTTACTCGAGACGCGGGGTATCGTTCACTTCTTTTTAATCTTTTGCAGCGAAAGCCAGACTATAAGAAATCTTTCATAGACCGCCAGAAAATAATGAGCGAAGGAGCGTTTCCAACAATCCTCTCAGGCCAATTGCCGGGCGCGGTAGTCTACCAAGAGGTTTACTATAAAGATCCAGCGACTAATCAGTGGTCCGAAAACGACACTTTGGTCCTAATCGATGATGTCCTCTACCTAATAGAAGCCAAAGCTGGTGCAGCCGCAACTATTGCTTCGCCTGCGCTCGATTTCAAACGGCACAGTCAGTCAGTACAAGACTTGGTTTTAAAGGCTTACAAACAGTGCGAGCGTTTTTTTAATTATTTAAATTCTGCGGATGAGGTTCCTCTCTACAGCCGAGCGGACGGTAAATATCATGAGTGTGGCCGAATCCGTCACTCTGACTATCGTGTGATGTTACCTATTGGATTGACAGTCGAATCATTCTCACCCATGTCTACTTTTTGTAAGGAATTACCACAGGTTGAACAGCTTCTCGGGAAGCATGCTTTTATATCAATGTCGATTGATGATCTGTTTGTCCTAAAGCGCATCCTCCCAACTCCAGGGATGTTTGCGCACTACATGGAGGTACGCCAGGCTGTTGCTGGCATGAAGCGTGCTCATCTTTTTGACGAGTTTGATCATCTTGGCGCATACATAACTAAGAACCGCTTTGATAAGGATATTGCAGACCAATTTAGGGAGGGTGAAGCAAACATGGTGGTATGGGACGGCATGAGCAATGTTATCGACAGAAGCTTTGAAGGGGAGAGCTGGGAAGACAGTTCAATTCCGATGCAAGAATTCCCGGATGAGTTGTTGATGCTGCTTGGGGCCCTCGACAATACCCGTTCACGAGGATGGCTCTCAGCCGAGAGTCTTGTACGCAACTATGGTGAGCAAGCACGTAAGGATCTTGCCAAGCTGTTGTCAGATTTAGGCAAAACGATAGGACAGTACACAGAGCGTTACTTCGCCTTTGCTGGCGATGGTCAGCCGCTATTCGTCTGGATGCAAAGCTCGGAGCAGGCTGCCGATTGGAAAAGGATAAATGACAAAGCAAGTGCAGCTGCGCTGTCTATTGCGTCTCCTGATGTTGTTGGTGTGTTTATTGAAGTTGGTAAAGGGCGTACCTATAAAAACGCTCAATGCTTCAAGGTTGATACACCTTCTGAACAGACTGCGGAGAATGCCCATATCTTTGACGATGCCAAGCGCATGAGTTTAAAAAGAAAAAAAACTAACGTCCCACAGACGGCAGATGAGTCGAAACCTAAGAAAGCAAAGAAAATTGGTCGAAATGAACCTTGCCTTTGCGGAAGTGGTGCGAAATATAAAAAGTGCCATGGTCGCTAAATAATGATGCATTCAATGGTGGCAGAGTTCCAATTGACCTTTAAATTAGATAGGTTTAGATGCCTTTTATTCACCATATGTGGGAAAAGTAAGGTAATTCAAATGCCGTATAACAAAGCGCTGGTGCGGTAAGCATGACGTTAATGAGTAATTGATAAGGATAATTATGAAACGATACGAAGTTACATTCTGCAAAGCAGGCACTGATAACGAAATGATTTTCATTGCGAGAGCTGTTGCTGGTGCTAAGTCAGTAGATGAGGCGGTTCGCGTCACCTATGAGCTTTTAAAACCAAAATATCCTGAAATAGAGATTGACGAACGGTTTGTCGGGTATTCACCTGACTTCGCAATGGCATACCCTGATCAGCCATGTGAGCTTGAACTTGCAACTCATTAACAAGCCGCTGAGATTCGTTACAGCCACAAAAAGCTTGGCTTTCACCATGAGTTGCTTCGCTCGCCTCTGGCAAGGCGTTGTATCCTAGGGTCATATAGAAGAAAGTAATCTGGTTCAGACATTGGCAATTTGGGGCGCCGTTACGGGAACTATCGGTACTGTAACTGGCGTTATCGGTCTGATTCTTCGTTACCGGGCGCATAAGAGAGATAACCCATGCCTGCAATGTGAATCCGACTTCTCCTTTGAACATTCCTCGGGAGAGGCCAACCCAAAACATAAAATTACAATCAGGTCTGTAGGTCGTCGTCCTGTAGCAGTGGATTATGTCAGGTACTTTGTGAGGCCTAGGCGCCGCAGACATCATGTTTTCAAATGGTATCACTGGGCAAATAAAAGGTGAGTCTACGATCAGACGCCAAGTAAACCAATAAAACTACCCGAAGGAACAAAGGAAAGCATCTTAATATCCGTTCCGAACGGCTTTCCCCTCGGCGAAGTGCAAAAAGCAGAGGTGCACGATCAGGCCGGGAATGCTTGGAAGGTCTCTTGGCCAAGGCGAGGACGGCTTCACACCTTGATTAGAAGTCAGGCCCTTGACGATAAACAGGAAGAAAACGAGCGTCAGCAATGCAAGGTTAAAGGCTATTTGGCTGGCGATCACTTCCACATTTATGCTCAGTGGAACCAAGAACCAGGGAAAAAGAACTCTTTCAAGGCGCGATTTTTCCGACTACAGACCCAGCAAGAGTATCAGCGGAAGTGGAAAGATCTGATAGAGAATCAGATCCCGAAGCTTCTGCGAGAAGAGGCTTCGGAGATTCAGTGATATAATAAGGTCGTTAGGTCGGTACCTTTCTTCACATATTACCTTAAAAAATCGTTAGCATTCTCATTAGCTCCACGCTCCCAAGAGCTATAAGGATGGGCAACAAAGTACACACCAGCCTCCAACTACTTTGCAATGGTTTCATGGCCTGCAAACTCTCTCCCGTTATCTTCCGTGGTGGTATGGACAAGCGTTGTTGATCAAATCATCTACCTAACGCACAGAGCCCAATGGGAGTACTTTTATCAATCAACTCGGTAACTAACAGGCATACCGAGTCTTATGACTTTGCTCATCGCTTTCATGTTGACCAATGCTTCGCCAACTTGTGCATCGTAATCAGGTAGTGTCAGCTGTGGACTGAGTCGTTTTTGGTCTCGAGGCATGCCGGTTTCTGATAGAAAGCGTTGATGATCCCCTTCTCTTCCATGATGTGTTTGCAGTACTAACCCTAGATAGCGGCGCCATCAATCCAAAAGGCAATCGAACCACGGTTTACTCATGCCTGATTGTATTACTTCCAGTTGCTTATTTTGTACTTGGCTTTGATCTGATCGCAGCTAGCGTGGTGAGTTCAATGATGCTGGAAACAACGCTGTTTCCGAAAGCAAAATCTCCGCTTTTCCATCCAGAGCTTCTTTTATTGCCCGCCACTCCGGCATAAACCGATCCAGCAGGTGGTAAAACCGCTGGCTGTGGTTGTGTTCCACCAGATGACACAGCTCGTGCAGAATCACGTAGTCTATGGCCCGGGTTGGGGCTTTGACCAGGTGCGGGTTTAGGAGCACTGCGCCTTCGGGTGAGCAGCTACCCCACTGGGTCTGCATCTCCATGATGCGCCAGGGCGGAACGGTTTGCGTCCAGGGCAAGGCGTCGACCATGAGTTTAAGCCGTCGCTCGAACACGTCCCGGGCCTTGTCCCGGTACCACTGGCTGACCGCTTTCTGCGTCCGCTCTCGACTGACGTCCTTACCTTGCACGCGTAACTGCCCGCCTAAGAGCTTGCAGGTCACTTTCTGCTGATTGGGGTCGTTGATCACCTTTAACACGTATCGCCGGCCCAAATACAGCATGCTCTCCCCGCTCACCCATTGTCGCGGGCGGACATCCCGGTGGCGCGCTTCAATGTCGTCCAAATGCTTTAGAATCCACCGAGCCCGGCGCTGGACGGCAGACTTGATCTCCGGCAGCTGCGCCGACTCCGGGGCGTCCACCTGCACCATGCCATTAGGATGCACATGCACCCTAATGGTGGCCTTCTTGTGATCAGGCACATAGCACAGGTGGTACCGGAATTCCCGACCACCGTAGCGGGATACGTACTCCAGCGGCTGTTCGTCCTGATGTGACTCTACGGAGGCCATCAACGGGCGACTCCATTACGCAGAATCTGCACCACTTCATCAAGCATGACCTTGGCTTTATCCAGCCCGATCAGGCCGAACAGCTTTGGCAAGAGAGTTTTGCGAACGTCCTGCTCAATACCGACCGGATTCAGGGAGTTTTCAGCCACGGCGCGATTCACCACTTGGTCGATCTCGAAAGCCTCTTGAATCAGCTGTTCGCCCTTTTCGGCTTCCAGTGCAGCGAAATCCTCGCCCACTACCAGTTTGAAGGCCCCATAGTAGGCCTGAGCGTGCTTGTTGCCCTCGAACCGGTCAGTCGGCAAATCGGGTACGTCCCGCGTTTCCACCATGGCTTCCAAATCGCTGAACAGCTTGAACTGCGCCTTGTAGTCGAACATGGATTCGGCTTTTTCGATGGCTTCTTGCAGCAGCGCTGAGAACACCTTTTTGGCATAGGGGTCGTCGCCAAGCTTTTCTTCGATGGTTTTTTTGGTACGCGTTTTGATTTTATCGGTTTCGTTTCGAGCCTTATCGTCTGACCAATAGTCTGGGCGGGTTTCGCCAATCGATTCAATCACCACTGCGTCTTCGCCTCTATCAACATCAACGCCCGTCACGTACCGGTCGATCAGATCCCGGATCTGGCCCTCGTAGGCGGAGTAATCGACAGTTTCCTGAGCATCCATACGCACGGTTTTTCGCAGCTCGGAGAACCACTTCAGATCCGCTTTGTACCGGCGAATATCTGCCTCAGAGAACGCCTTATCCTCAAAGAAGCTCTGGGTGGAGAGTGCGGTCTTCAAGCACATGCCGAACTCGGTCAACGCTTCGTAGAAGTCTTCCCGTAACGCTTGCCGGCTATCCATCTCTACGCCGTCCTCGTCTGACTCGTACTTGGGCATAAACACCTGGCGATAGGACTCTTGATCCAGTCGATTGTCGATGTGGCTGAAGAAACTCCAGAGCCGGTCGTGCAGTGCCGGCAGCTTTTTGTATTCCGTATCTACGTTGGCGTATAGGCCCTCGATGTCCTCGATGGCAAATCCGCCCTGTGTCTGGTCCTCGTAGTTCTGATAATCGCGGATCGCGGTATCCAGCTCTTTGAGGATACCCCGGTAATCAATCAGGTAGCCAAAACGTTTTTGAGGATGCAGGCGGTTCACCCGGGCAATGGCCTGGATCAGGTTGTGCCCCTTGAGCGGCTTGTCGATATAGAGCACCGCATTACGGGGTTCGTCGAAACCGGTCAGCAGCTTGTCGACCACGATTAAAATGTCCGGTGGCCCGTCGGTACCAAAATGCTCGATGATGGTCTTCTCATAGTCCTCTGGATCGCCCGTGACGTTTTTCTTCCACCATTCCTGCACCAGCGGCAGGCTGGTCTCGTCTACCTCAGTGTGGCCCTCCCGGGTGTCCGGGGCAGAAATCACGATGGCACTGGTCACCCGGCCCAGATCATCCAGCGCTTTTTTGTAGCGAATCGCACTGAGCTTGCTGTCGGTGGCTAACTGGCCCTTCAACTCCAGTCCGGCTTTTTTAAAGTTCTCGCTGAAATGCACGCTGATGTCGAAGGCATTGAGCTTGATGCGGTCTTCGGCGGTGTAGACCTGGCCCTGCTTGGCGTACTTGCGCTTGAGGTCGGCTTTCTGGTCGTCAGACAGGGACGCGGTTACCTTCTCGAACCAGGTGTCCACGGCTTTCTGATTTACGTTTAGCAGCGGCTTGCGCTCTTCATACAGCAGCGGGGTGATGGTCCCGTCTTCCACCGCCCGCTTCATGGTGTAGGCGTGGATAATGGCGCCGAACTTCTCGGCGGTCTCGCTTTTTTCCTTGTCCAGCAGAGGGGTGCCGGTGAAGGCAATGAACGACGCATTGGGTAGCGCCAGTCGCATGCGCTGGTGGTTCTCGCCGCCCTGGCTCCGGTGTCCCTCATCGACGATGACGATGATGTTCTCGGAGGGGTTGTAGCACTCTGGCTGTTTGGCGGCTGAGGCGAACTTGTTGATGATGGTGAAGATGATCCGGTCATTGCCCTGCCCAATGCGCCTGGCCAGATCTTTACCGGAGCGGGTCTTGGCCAGGGAATCGCCACTCTTCTTGCCGGCGATGTCGCCACCAAAGGCCCCGCCGGTTAGGAAAGTCTTGGACAGCTGTTTCTCCAGATCCACCCGGTCGGTGACCACGATGATCCGGCAGTTCTTCAATGTGTCGCTGAGCAGCAGGGCCCGGCATAGATAGACCATGGTGAAGGACTTACCGGAGCCAGTGGTATGCCAGAGCACACCGCCTTTACGCTCACCCGAGGGCTTAAAGTCAGAGATGCGTTCCAGCAGGGCCTTAATGCCGAAGGCCTGTGGGTATCGGGCCGCGATTTTGCCGATCTTCTGGTCGAACAGGATAAACAGCCGCAGAAATTCCAGAAAACGGTGCCGGTCGAGCAAGCCGACCAGCAGCCGGTCCTGCTCGGTGGGCATCACCGGCTTCGACCAGAGGGCTTCAAAGTAATCGCGGATCTTGCCGGGTTTGTCCTGAAACAGGGCGTCCTTGTCCGACGCTGACAGTGGCTGATTCTTGATGCCCTGAACGTACCGGTCGTCGAACTCCTCGTCTTGCCACTTCGACCAGAACTTCATCGGCGTATGCGTGGTGCCGTATCGGCCGTCGTTGCGGCTGATCGCAAACAGCAGCTGGGCGAAGGCGTAGAGGTACGGGATCTCATCGTTTTTCTGGTTACGGATGTTCTGGCTGATCCCTTCTTCCACCATGTCCTTATTGGGGTTGCCGGAGGCCGCCTTCTTGGCCTCAATCACTGCTAGGGGAATGCCGTTAACAAACGTCACCACATCCGGTCGGCGGGTGTGGGTGCCCTGGGCAGACAGCACGTCCATCTCCTCGGTGACATGGAACTGGTTGTTGTCCAGGTTCTCCCAATCGATCAGGTGGATCGTGGGCGTGGCCTTCTTGCCGTCGACAAACTCGGTCACAGTAATACCGAGCGTTAGCATGTCGTAAACGGACTGGTTAGCCGCCATCAGACCCTGCGCCATGGACGGCGTTGTGATCTCTCGCATCACCTGATCCACGGCCTGATCGGATAACGGGTACGATTCACCTTTGAACTCGAATCGACGCTGGCGCAACACCTGCTCCAACACTGGCTTTAACACCACATCCCGCTGACTGCCCCGAAGCGCCATGCACGTCGTGGCTGGCAGAAACGTCCAGCCCAGGTTAATCAATGTAGCCAAGGCCGGGATGTGGCTGGAATACTGCTCATTCCCTTGAGGGGTGGTGTTCATGCTTTATCTCCCAGCATTATCACTAATGGTCTTTTTAGAAGCGAGGGGAACATTTGATTTCTATTCTGTCTATATGGCTGGTTAGTCCATACTCGTTGAGTGTTCTGTTGCTGATTCAAGAGTTCGACCTTGATGCTCTTGCAACGTCATACCTTGCTCTGTTTTCCAGTCAACCCACCCATTAGAAGAAGCAAGAAGTAAAAACATCGATGCACCACTGGGTGTTTGGAACAGATAGTCACGCTGGAAAACAAACCGCTCACCTTGTTGCTCAATCACACCTTTAGCCAGTAGCTGGTCTCTCTTCTCAAAGAATCGTTGCTCTGTTTTGCGCTTCGTGGTCATAGGAGCTGATGACCCTTTTAAAACCACCATCCCCTCGTTGGTATAGATCCCCTTTGCGTCCACTCCGGTACGACGACAAAAGAAAGCTTGTTCTTCTTTAGCCGYGGTAGGTACCGTGAGTGGTTCAAATAATGGGTAGCCAAGGGTGGCTAAGAGTAAGCTACCAATTTCATGAATTTCATCACAATCGGCTTTTAACGGAATAGGCGTATGTGGCTTTTGCCCACCATTACCGTTAAGTAGCTCGTAGCGTTGACAGGTTTTCGCTTTTTCAATCGACAGGGATTCCAAATACAGCACATGAGTTTGCGTTAAGTTGTTGGTAAGAGACACCAGCACCAGCGCACGCTCCCAGTCCTTTTTCTCATCCTTATGGTGTTGCATCAGGCGACTACCCACATCGCCTGATTGACCAATATACAGCTCATCTTCACTCTCGCCTGACACCAAAAAATACAAACCCACCTGTTTGGCCTCAGGCATTTTTACAAACTCGGCCATATCATTGCGAGGCACCTCAATCAGGCGAATAATCGAAGTGGTTTGCTCGGCAATGCGAATTCCAGCGGGGTCGCCCGTGGGTAAAAATATCTGAATAGTACGAGGTCGCTTTTGCCCCATCATGCCGCCTCCGTTTCCACGTTCACCCGCCGCTTGCCGGTGAGGAGTTGTTGCATCAGGGCTTTCTTTTCCTGTTGAAGCATCGCCAAACGCTTTTCCAGAAAATCAAATTCCTGATCCGTAGATAAGAGGATTTCACCAATCGCCTTCTGTTCGGCTGGGTCAGATGGAATAAGCACTGCCTGTTTTTGAACATCCTTCTTTCCCAGCCCTAGCTGTGCCGTTCCATTAGCTCTGCGGCGAAGGCTTTTATTCACTTTGTCTGAATTTACGAGGTAACCAAGAAACTGGCTATCTGTACCATGTGGAGTTAACGCATAGACGTGATCAGCTAACAGGTATTTATTATCTTCTGGGATCACTCCAACACGACCAATAATGTTCCCGCCACCAATATCATCTTTGGGCATAACAAGCTGACCTTTGGCGAGATACGGCCCATCCAACGAGGTTTTTTTCGTTGGTGCCAGCCTACCCGTGCGGGTTACCGAACCCATATCAATGATATAGTTGCCGCCGATTTGATCTATGTATTTTGCTTTTGAAGAACCGGACGTTATCTCTACTAGATCACCTAACTGAGCAGAAGCCCACTCCCCCTCAAACCCCGGCAACCGCTTCTTCCCGGTCAGCAACTGCTGCATCAACCCTTTCTTCCGCTGCTGGCTGTTCTCAAGCAGGCGCTCGGTGGCGGTGATGGCCTGATCCCAGGTGGAGAGGAGCTGGGCGATCTTTTTTTGTTCGGGGATATCAGGTAATGCTATCGGTAGAGATCGAATGGTGGTTAGGTTGAGACCTGCTTTTGCGCCCGCATCATTCAACGCATTGATTCGACGATGATAGGGTTTCGAAGAAAGGAGATATGCTACGAATTTAGATTCTGACTCTGTTGGCTTCACCCTGACTAGCGCGGTGTGCTGGTTGATATAGGCTTCACCTAAGCCAGGTGGAACCCAACCAATTTTGCCCAACTCTGCCGTGATGGAAATTAGAATGTCACCAGTTTGAAGAGAAGTTCGTTTCCCATCAGCAGAGTCTGACTCGATGTTAACGAACTTCAGGTCATCCATTTTCAGGTGTATGCCATCCCTTCGAAGATTCGTCATCCGGATGAACTTGCTGCCAGAGTCTGAATAGAACTTTGCCCAATCACGGGAACCACTCGTTACTAGCGATGATATGTCCCCAATCTTTGTCGGCTTCCAACCTTCAGGCACCATAACCCAACTCCTTTAGATACCCTTCCATTTGCTCGTTCAGCTTCGCAATCTCAGCCTCGATTTCCTTCCGCTCCGCTTGCACGGCCATCAGGTCGATCTCTTCTTCTTCCTCGAAGGTATCCACGTAACGGGGGATGTTGAGGTTGAAGTCGTTTTCCTGAATTTCCTCCAGAGTGGCCACGTACGAATACTTGTCCCGGGTGTCGCGCTGCTTGTAGGTGTCAACCACCTTGGCGATGTTGTCATCGCACAACTGGTTCTGGTTCTTACCGGCCTGGAACTCACGGCTGGCATCGATGAACAGCACCTTGTTGTCGGTTTTGTCCTTGCGGAACACCAGCACGGCGGCCGGGATGCCAGTGCCGTAGAACAGCTTCTCGGGCAGGCCGATCACGGCATCCAGCAGGTTTTCTTCGATCAGCTTCTTACGGATTTTGCCTTCTGCTGAGCCTCGGAACAGAACGCCATGGGGTACAACGACCGCCATGCGGCCGGTCTTCGGCTTCAGGGTCTCGATCATGTGCAGGATAAAGGCGTAGTCGCCCTTGGACTTGGGCGGTACACCGCGACGGAAGCGAGCATACGGGTCGCCGTCCGCGCCCTCATGACCCCACTTCTCCAGTGAGAACGGCGGATTGGCCACCACCACATCAAAGTGCTTCAATCCGCCGTTTTCATTCAGCATCAACGGGTTCCGGATGGTATCGCCCCATTCGAGTTTGTGGTTATCGATGCCGTGCAGAAACATGTTCATTTTGGCTAGTGCCCAAGTGCTGCCAATGGCTTCCTGACCAAACAGGGCGAAGTTCTTGGAGCCGTCTTCCTTGCGAATCTGGTTGGCGCATTTCAGCAACAGGGAGGCTGAGCCACACGCGGGATCGCAGATTTCGTCGCCGGCCTGGGGATCAACGATCTCGGCCATCAACTCGGAGACTTCTGGCGGGGTATAGAACTCGCCGGCTTTCTTGCCGGAGGTGGCAGCGAAATTCTTGATCAGGTACTCGTAGGCGTTACCAATCACATCCAGCCTCCCGATCCGACTCGGACGCAGGTTCAGTTCCGGCCGGAAGAAGTCCTCGAGGATGTAGCGCAGGAGCTCGTTCTTCTGCTTTTCGTCGCCCAGTTTAGTCGAGTTGAAAGAGATGTCCTGGAACACATCGGCCAGCTTGACGATATTGGCTTCTTCAATGGCGTGCAAAGCCTTGTCGATCCGCTCACCGTTGCCAGGCTCATGGCGCTTGTCGTGCAGGTCGTAGAAGCTGGAACCCCGGGGCAGAACGAAGCGCTCGTTCTTCATCAGCTCTTCAATCAGCTCCGGCGTATCGCCGTATTCAGCCACATAGTTGTCGTAGTGATCCTGCCAAACGTCCGACAGATACTTCACGAACAACATGGTTAGCACGTAGTCCTTGTAGATGCTGGGGTCTACCGTGCCCCGGAAGGTGTCACAGGCGTTCCAGACCGCTTTGTTGATCTGTTCCTGCTTTACTGCGTCGTTGCTCATATCAATTTCCTGTGAAGTGATCCGGATGAAGAATATGGTGTCCGACAGCATCAAGCATGCGCCGTCGGTTTTCCATTAACTGACTCAAAAGTTTTTGCTCACTGGTGGCAGCATCAGATAGCTTGACCATCAGCTTCTGTTGTTCAATGGATGGTATGACGATGGGTAAGTCACCCAGCTGCGATTTGGTAATGCTGGGTGCCGCCGAGCCTTGGGAGCAAGAGGCAAAGTACCGTTGGGCATCTACATGGTTGAGCTGCCAGGCCAGAAACTCAGGCAAGAGCCGGGCCACCTCCGGTTTTAGGCGTATGTGATAAAAGTTTGGCGTGCACACTGTATTGCTAGGAACGTCGGCTATCACTGCCGCATGGTTACGAGTGCCTTTAGCCATGAATATCAGGTCGCTGGGGCATAGGTAATTGGGGTGCTTTCGGCCCGGCAGCTTGACCCGGTCGAGGGCTTTTGCGTCTTTGTCACTCAGGCGCTCTCCGAGAATAATGTGCCGGAACTGCACCACGTAAGCGTCCCCGTTGCTATCGATGGGGAGCTTTCCCCGGAACGGGTAGCCGGGCTGGATAGTCGCCAAGCTGCGCAGAGGGCGTTTTTGTTTGAACTGCTCGCTCATGCAGTATGCTCAATGATGCAATAATAGTTGAGCATCGTAATTCACTATGCATCACCAGGCAAGATGCATGATTTGCTTAAAATTGCTTGCGCTTCTCTTCTTCGCTTTTTCAACTAATTCTAAAAGGACCGAGTCAAACGTCCACCGTACTATCTCTCTCCGCTATCTTTGCCATCATCCACTCTTCGACTTCACTCTCCAACCAGGCCTTACGCTTACCCATCACGGAGATGTTTTTGGGGAAGTCGCCTTCTTTCATCAAGTTGTAGATGCTACTGCTGCACAGTGAGGTCTTTTCCATAACTTGTTGTAGTTTTAAAAGCTTCATGATTGGTCCTTGTTAGGTAGTTCAACTCATAACAAGTCCCCATGCGTTAATTTTTACCTTGACTAGCTTTTGGGGTACCCACTCCCCTAACCAACCTGATTTCAGATATATGTCATCGATACGCATAGCCACATCAATCACTTAAAGGAGACTCCCTATGCGTACGTCACACACTCCCCTATTTACCCCTGCAGACAACTACCCTGCCCACCAGCCATCTGAGTTGAACCAGCTCTTAGAGCACGCGGCAGAAGCACTGGCCCAAAAGTACAAACGCGAAGGCACCTTCACGAGCCCCAACAACGTGATGGAATACTTAAAGCTCAAACTCGGCGCGTACGATCGTGAAGTGTTTGCGTTGATGCTGCTGGATAATCAACACCGGCTGATCCAGTTCGATATCCTGTTCTTTGGCACCATTGATGCCGCGTCTATCTATCCACGCGAAGTGGCGAAAGCGGCACTGAGTCACAATGCAGCTGCCGTTATCTTTGCGCACAACCACCCCTCTGGGATTGCTGAGCCGTCACAGGCAGACCGACACATCACTGACAAATTGATCAAAGCGTTGGGCCTTATTGATGTTCGCGTTTTAGATCATGTGGTTGTCGGTGAAGACTGTGTGTCTTTCGCCGAGCGAGGCTGGATCCCAGTCGTGTAGCGGCTTCGCAGGCCATTTTTACACGTCACACATGCACACAGGCAGCGATACCTTTCCCTGCTTCTCATTATGTTAAAACGGGAAGCAGCCAACCCAGGCGCAACAAGGGTCTGGTTGTCGCTGTCGTGCTGTGCTTCTCAAAACCTCCCTCTGTGAAGAAAAAAGGAAGTAAGCCATGTCAGAAGTTCAAGCCATCAAAGATGCTGAGACTGTTCAGCTTATCGGCCACCTATTGAGTATTCGTTATCATCGCCAAATGGCCGACGTCTGGTATATCGGGTTAAACCTGGCGTTACGTATCTCCGATCTGCTTGCTGTTAGGTTCGACGATATCCACGGTGACCGATTGCGAATCAAAGAGCGTAAGACAGGTAAGATTGCTGATATCCAGCTCAACCCCAAAACACTGGCGCGCATTGAAAAGATACGGGCAGACCATCCTGATCACGTCTACCTGTTTCAATCTCACCGCTGTCAGCAGATTAAGCAGTTGCCGCCTAAACCGCTCTCTCGGCGCGCTGTTACTCTCGCCTTTCAACAGGTCGGGCAAGAGCTCAACCTCTCGTTAGGGACGCACTCAATGCGAAAAACACGCGGTTATATGCTGTATCAAGCTACAAAAGATATTGGTCGGGTGATGAAAATGCTGCGCCATACCTCAGAAGGCATCACGCTTCGTTATATCGGGATCACGCAGGAAGATGTCGACAATGATTTTATTGCCTTAGAGATATGAGGTAAGGCCGCACCATGACAGTACGGCCGACGGGATTTTAAATATATATCATCAATAAAAAACGATTGTGCACGATTTACTTGGTGCTAGAGCCAAAGCAACGAAACCCCTCGTTGCGACGCTTGGTTCTTTTTTTGGCTAAATAGCTTAGTCGATAGAATATATCTTTATATTCCTGCTCAGCGCGCTTAGAGCTCTCAGGACGACCGTGAAGGTAGTAAATGCTATTATCAGGGATATGCACTAACCCCATCGCTTGATTGTTACACAGGCCGATTGCCTTCGCCCAGGCACGGACAATGATATTATATAAACCATCACCGCATTCGACGTTCTCAAACTTCCCCCAGCAATAAAACCTATCCTTGTTTAATACCAACGCGAAATGATAATGATCGTTGTGTGAATGATTACGCTCCCTTGCCCAAGCATATCGCACCTTACAACGATGCACCCGCTTACCCTTCGCTCGCTTCTCACACTCTTGCTTTGCCATTTCTAATTCAATAGCTCGAATAAATCGTTTAATCGTGCCTTTTTTCCATCGCTCGAAGAAGAGGGCCTCATCACGCTTCAGAAAGTCATCAGACTCATCAGTAGCTGGAAACCTTAAGTCAAGACGAGCAACAGTAAGGTTATTATAGTCCTGATAACCATCAGCTAACATATTGCGTATTTTCTCTAAGTAACGTGCCTTACATTCATTGATAGGTAGAAGGATAGGAAAGTCTTTGTAGGTATGTGTGTCCATCTCATGCTCCTCTGTGAGTACTACAAAGGAACACTGGTTATATTATTTTTTACCTTATCTTCTTTACTGGTAATGGGTATATGAAGAGAAGAGCGAATACGTATATTACTATACCGACAACACCCCCTCCCACTGTGACCATGTCACCCACCAGCCAACCTAGCCTCTCCCTCTGTCACCGACGAACTGAGTATGTGGAAGTTATGAACCCTATCTCCAGGCAGGAAAAACCCAGTTTAAGAGCGGTTTCTATGGGTATACCCCTTTAATAAAATCACTGCAAAACCACTATAAAGTTAGTATAAAACCACGATAAACACTCTTTAAAACCACGAGACATTTGTCATAAAACCACGATAAATACTACACAGTAATACTTTAGTTATGTACGATATAGGGCATATTTTGTTACAAGGTAATGGTAATGAGTTTTAACATAAGAGAACCTAGACCCCTCAAACCACAGTTGAAAATACGCTCATCAAAGGAGCGAATGTTTTACATTAATTACTTGCAAGAAAACCTAGGAATAAAAAAGGGTTCATTGCTGGAGGAGCCAGTTCTCATATTCCAAAGAGCAGATGAAAAAATAGCGAGCGAGAGAGGGCATTCTGACCTTGCTAAAAAAATGAAGAAAGCGTTCATCAACAGCAGAAAAGAAAACGGCGCTCTCGATTGGGTAAAAGAAGCTGAGCCAAGATTTCTATATTGGGCTTTAATTTTTATGAAAAAACATAAAAAGGATATCCATGGGGCTTTGTCGCGACCTATGCTCATAGACCGACCTAACAGAGTAGGAAGAAAAATAAAAACGATATCAGAAAAAGAACTCAATGACCTATCCTTAGACATAAAAAGAATAAGAGAGGAGATTGAAAACAGCTTTATCTTCTCTGAAATGAGTAACACGGAAGTTGAGGATGTCAACAAACTCCTGGTAGAGGAATGGCTAGAGATAGAGAGTGACAAACGGATAGTGAAATGGATCACTGATAACGAGATCCAAATTGAATGGGCTTGGGATTATCTGACTTATCAACATTTTTTCAGAGATAGACTGCTCAGGTTCTTAGCGAAGAGTGATAAGAAACAAGCGCTAATCACAGGCTTTGACTTACTGAGCGAGAACTTAGACAAAAAGGACTTGCTCATCTTAAATATGAAAAGGGCTTGGAGCCAAAAGAAGTTCAGAGATAAGAAGAGCGGCAAAAAGCCTTACAGCATCAGCTTAACTGAAACAGCAAAGGGAATGCTCGACGAGCTAGCCGATAGAAAAGGAATGCGTATCAACGAGCTTGTAGAGACATTGATTCGTGAAGAAGGTGAACGGTACGGTTTTGAAATAAAAGACTGACACAGAGCGTTTGGGATGGTGATGCGTTTGAGCATGAGGAGGCTGGCTCTCGCTGCCAGCCTACAAGCCCCTGCTAGCTTGTTTTGGCCGATGGTAACGGGTGAACATTCTCCTGCGTTAAAGACAGCAACTTGTCGCCCCAAGCCTCTAAGACGTCCCGCTGTTCATCGAGATACTCATAGTGGTTGTACACCCTAAGCATCCCTGGGCTGGTGGCCAACGACCTTTTCAATGACAACAATAACTAACCCCATTTCGCTACAAAATATGCCACCTCACCAAGAGGTGGGTAACATGGTGGGTAACAATCGATATTCAAGAAAGAATCCATCATAACTAACTGATAAATAGCAATATTTAAATAAAGCCCACATTCAGATCCAGAATATTGAGTAATCACTAGCAATTCTCAGCACTGACGTTCAGACAGATAGAGATAGCTCGAGCGCTATACATTGAGCTGCCTCTATCTGCTTACCCTATATTCGCTCAGCCATTATTTGCCCTACATTTGAGGCTCGTGGCGACAAAAGACACGCATCGGTCTCTAGCCTACCGCCAACTTCGCCGCTTGCTGCCACATAAAGTTTGGCATCGGGGTGACCAGCTCCCACGTAATATCCATCGGCTGAGAGCCGGTGTGTGAGATATAATTCACTTCGCCAAAATTCACAAATCCCATGGTACGCCCGAATTCATCTTTGGTTTGCTCTCGTACAAACAAAAACAGGCGCTTCCCTATCTTTTGATGTTGAATGTAATCTTTGCCTCGGCCTTTATCAGGACGCGAGCTGTTTTGCGATTGCCAGTGAAAGAGCGACGCATTAATCGCATAATCGTGATACATGGTTGTCGGGGAAAATTGCTTTTCATTTTTATCCAAGGTGACAAATAGCAACTCAATGTTTTGATCTTTAAGCGCATAGAGCCCCTCTCGTGCAGGTGGCTGCCGCTCCAAGGTGGTAGCGCCAAACCCAACCAAGATTTGCTCACGCGCATATCGAGCATGAAGCCGTAATGGCACATCAGGTAAATCGTCCATCCTTAACTGTTCATGCTTGGTTTGTGCCAGTTTCCAGTCCACCACGTCCATTAATTCTGCTTTGATGCCCAGCCGCCTTAACGCGGCAACGCTTTGCGCAATGGATGAAAAGCCAAGAGCTGGCCCTGTTTGTTGCCAAACATCATAATGGCACATCAGTCGATGCCGTTCGCTACCCGTATCAGGCGCAAAATCTGTTTGGCAAAGCTGCTTTAAAAACTCTAGATACGCATGATCATCAGTGGTTAAAATCCGCTGAAAAATCGCCTTCTTAATTGTTTTAAATGCACTTTCATCAACAGGAGAGTCATTGACCTGTAGATCTGCTTTGAACACCAGTTCTGACCAACAGCCTCGCTTGTATAGTTCGTTCAAATCAATATGCGGATACAGGGTTAGGAAGTTCGCTAGCGTCAGCGGCAGGTGGGTGTGCTGAGGATATTGCCGAACCATTGCCGCTAAGGACCTTAGCGTTAACGACGCTTTGCGAATGTTATCCAAGACCATTTCTTGGGTGCGTTTAGTAAGCTCAATGCGACAGCCCAAAGGCGCATGAGGGAAGCCTTGCTCAATCTCACGGTTAATCGCACGAGCGCTCTTACCCACCAGCGCCCGAAACTTGTTTGCAAAGTCATACTCGGGACGCGAATGACCGACAAAGTCGAGGACGGTGCAGCACTCTTTGCCCTCGGCTAACCGTAAACCGCGGCCTAGCTGCTGAAGGAAAATGGTTAAACTCTCGGTGGGACGCAGAAACAATAAGGTATCGACTTCAGGGATATCGACCCCCTCGTTGAAAATATCAACCACACAAAGCACATTGACCTCACCGGCGCGCAGCAATTGCTGCTTTCGTTGGCGATCATGCCGATTGTCGCTGGTCAACACATCCGCCTTAAGCCCTTGCAGTGAAAACTGTTGAGCCATGTATTGAGCGTGTTCTTTACTCACACAAAAAGCGAGTGCTTTCATACGGCTAAGACTCGTGATGATCTCGTTCATGCTGAGTAATATCTTATCCACCCGTGCTTGGTTGGAGGTATAGAGGTTAGTCAGCTGTGCAATATCATAGCGGCCACGCTGCCAAGGAATGGTCCGTAGATCGGTATCATCATCAATACCAAAATATTGGAATGGGCAAAGATGACGACGGTTAATCGCCTCTGGCAACCGAATCTCAGCCGCAATAACACCACCAAAATCCGCGAGAATATCGCCGCCATCGTGACGCTCGGGTGTCGCCGTCAGACCCAGTAGTATTGACGGCGAAAAGTGGTGCAAAACCGCTCGATAACTGCTCGCAGCAATATGATGCACTTCATCAATCACAATGTAGTCATAGTAATCGGCCGTCAAGTTGAGCGTATCGAGCTGGTTGTTCAATGTTTGAATCGAGACAAATAGCTGCCGGTAATGATCTGGCGTGTGACCACCGACCCACAGCTCGCCAAAGGTACTGTTACGTAATACGCCTCGATAGGCCGCACGCGCCTGCTTAAGGATTTCTTCACGATGAGCCACAAATAAAAAGTTGGCATCAGGGTGTTTTTTCAAAAAACAGGCAAAATCAAACGCAGAGATCAGTGTCTTACCAGTGCCTGTTGCCGCCACCACTAAATTGCGAAAACGCTGATGCGTCTGACGTTCAACCGTCAGCTGCTCCAGAATTTCACGTTGGTGCGGGAAAGGAGAGAGATCGAAGAAAAACGTAGCACTACCCTCGTCACCACTGCGCTGCTGCCGAAGGGCCTGATTCAGTTTTTCGGTACTTTTTGCATCTCCGTCAAATCGTTCAAATTCATTCGACGCCCAATACGTTTCAAAGGTGCTGAGTGATTTATTGATAATGTGGGGAATTTCTTGCGAGGTAATTTTGAGATTCCACTCCAACCCATTCGTCAGTGCAGAGTGAGAGAGGTTTGACGATCCGATATAACCGGTGTGATAGCCGGTCTCGCGTAAAAACAAATAGCTTTTTGCATGCAGACGCTCGCGCTCGGTATTGTAGCTTAACTTCACCTCGGTATTGGGTAAGCTGGCTAAGTACTCCACCGCTTTCGCATCTGTCGCGCCCATGTATGACGTGGTGATGACCTTTAACTCGCGGCCACTGCGAGTAAAGGCTTCCAGCTCTTTACGGAAAATTCTTATCCCCGCCCACTTGATGAATGATACCAACCAATAGATTTTGTCTGCGGATAAAATCTCTCTTTTCAGCTCTGACTCCAATGAAAGACCCGCATTACTGCCACAAAAAAGCTCACTCTGCGTTAAGCCGGTGAGTGGGAAAATATCTTGCACATAGCGCGCTAAATCAGATGCTATCGGGTTTTCAAACTCATAAAGGGCCGTCAGGATTTTTCCCTGACTCGCGAGCAAATTATCGTCGATAATGTCTTTATCGTGGATCTGGGTTTTCAGCCAAAGCAAGAATTGGTTGGATAGTGTGATTTGCTGCTCTAGGCGATCATCACTGGCAGGCACGGCGTCGAGTACATGGTGCAAAACATGCGATAAAAAACGAGACAACCAAACTGACGCCTCGTTGCTGGTAAGCGCTCGCTCACCAACATAAAATCTTTCTCGATCAATACGGCTCTCAATAAGCTGCGTTACCAGCTGCTCATAAATTCCGACCTGCTGCATTTTTCCTTCCACGTGATGAGCCAGTTTCACCTTACAAACCACGGGTTGTAGGCGCTATGAAAGGATCACTTTTCTATACTTTTCAAACAATAGCAACAAAGAGTTAAGTCACACTCTCATCTGAGGTCAACACAAAGTGACTTAATAGGTAACAATGTGTAGACCTAGAGGCGGACATAAAGGCTTTCAACCAATCAAAACTGAACGATATTTTTGCGAACAACGCTTCACGACGGCTATTAGCTTGCTACAAAGCGCTTAAACCACCGTTCAAAGGACGCAGAATTATCGTGAAGCTGGTAGGCCTCAAACAGCTGATGCAAATAGCGTGACGCCGCATCGTAGCCACTGGGGCAAGTGCGATTTGCTTGCTCGTGCGCTTGCTGACAGCCAGGCTCACACTGGCGATAAATAGCGGTTAACGCGTTCGCTGAAAACACCTCACAGTTATACGACAATCCCTACCTCAAATACTCTCCCCGTGTTCGATGCGGTAGCCAAGATCGATGTGGCTCGGCCAGGTGTCAGCGCCGCGGAGTCGGGCGATAAGCTCGGTGGCGGCGACGCGGCCGATTTCTTCTCGGGGGGTGATCACTGTCGCCAGTTTGGGGAGCATGGCTTGGCTGATGTCGTGGCCGTGAAAACCGGCAATCGCAATGTGTTCCGGCACCTTGATCCCGCGTCGTTGGCACTCATATAAAGCGCCAATCGCCAAGTCATCGTTGGTACAAACAATGCCATCCACCTCGGGATGTAATTCAAGGAGCTGGCCGAGTAACTTGGCCCCTAAGGTAAATGACGAGGCGTCTTCAGTTTGCAGGCTGATCGGCGTTTGCTGGGTTTGAGCAATCGCTTGATGATAGCCCTCAAGCTTTAACCGCGTGCGCTCATCCATACGGGCAGCAAAATACGCAATGCATCGGCGCCCTTTTTCAATCAGGACGTTGGTCATATCGCGCGAGGCTTTGGTGTTGTCAAAACCGACCGCTTGCTCGAGGCGTGGCGACACGCTGTCCATGATTTCAATCACCGGAATCGAGGCGGTTTGCAGCATTTTACGCGCTCTATCGGTATGGACATTTTCGGACAAAATGATCGCATCGACGTTATACGAGAGCAAAGACTCAATGCTCTGCTCCTCAAGCGCGGCGCTGTAGCTGTAGTGGGCAATCATGGTTTGATAGCCCTCTGGTGAGGTGACGGATTCAATCCCACGGATCACTTCGGCAAAGACTTGGTTGGTCAGGGAAGGTACCAGTACGCCAATTGCATGGGATTTTGCATTGGAGAGAATATCGGGGGCACGATTGGGAATGTAACCCAGCTCCTCTACCGCCAATTGGATTTTTTCGCGGGCGGCGTCCGAGACCATCGCCGGGTCGCGTAAACAGCGGCTTACTGTCATTTTGGTGACGCCGACTCGATCGGCAATGTCTTGTAATGTCGGTCGCTTTTTCTTATTCGCCATCTGGGTCTTTCGTTGATGCAGTCTTGTTTTAGCTCCATCATACCCACTCTTTGGCCCTTTTTGTTGTTACGTGTAACAAAAAGGCGCGCCCATCACAGCGCGCGTTGGCTTATCGTGTTTGTTGTCGCTTTGGCTGCTCACTCCAGGTCAAATGGTACTGGCGTGACCCATCATCATCGACACGTGCATAACCATGGGCGCCAAAATAGTCGCGCTGAGCCTGAAGCAAGTTAGCGGGTAACACCTCGCTATGAAGAGCATCAAAATAGCTCAATGACGCCGCCATCGCGGGAATAGGCACCGCCGCTTGCGCGGCACTGGCAACGGTCGCTCGCCAGCCGGGAGCTTGGCGGCTCATCGCCTCGGCAAAGGGCGCGACGAGAAGTAAGTTAGCAACATCTGGCGTCTGTTGATACGCACCAGCAATCTCGCTTAAACATTGCGCGCGGATAATGCACCCTGCCCGCCAGATCTTGGCAATTTGCGCAAAATCCAGTGTCCAACCTTGTTGCTGCGCGGTGGTGTTGATCAGATCAAACCCTTGGGCATACACCGATAATTTGGCGCAATACAGGGCGTCGTGTAGGTTTTCAAGCTGCGTATCAATATCATCATACGCAACAGCCGCTGAGTTGGTACGGGTTTTCGCTGCCGCCACTCGCACCGCTTTTAAGCCACTTTGGGCGCGTGCAAACACCGCCTGGGCAATGGTCGGGGCCGCGACACCGGTTTGCAGCGCATTCACTGCCGTCCACATGCCTGTCCCCTTTTGGCCGGCTTTATCCAGTACCACCTCGACGAACGGCTTACCTGTGATAGGGTCTGGAGTTTGTAAGATCTCGGCGCTGATTGCCATCAAGTAGCTATTGAGCGGCCCTTGGTTCCAACGAGCAAAACATTGGCCAATTTCCACCGCCGACATTCCTAATGCTTGCGACATAAAATGGTACGCTTCCACGATTAACTGCATGTCCGCATATTCAATGCCGTTATGTACCATCTTGACATAATGACCCACACCCGCACCGCCCAAGTAAGCGGCACACGGCTCCCCCTGCTCAAACTGGCCCACAGGCTGACCGGCGTGATCCACTTTTGCCGCAATCGCCAACCACATGGGTTTAACCTGCGCCCACGCTGACGCATCGCCACTGGCCATCAGCGAGGGGCCGGTACGCGCGCCCACTTCCCCACCGGAGATGGCGGTGTTAAAAAAGCGCAACTGCCCTTGGTAGTCGTGGGCGCGCCGCTCACTATCTGTCCACAGGCTGTTGCCGGTATCGATAACAATATCGTCAGGTGCCAGGCCCGCCGCCAACAACTCATCGATCACCTGATCAACAACTTCGCCGGCGGGCACCGACAAGGCGATAACACGCGGCGTTTGCAAACTGGCCAGCAGCTGAGATAGCGAATCGACCACCGTTAGCTGGCCTTTTCCCGAGACCTGATTGAGGGGCAGCGCGGCCTCGCGCGCCGCTTGCCGGTGATGCGGATCAATATCAAAGCCTGCGACGTTAAAGCCATGATCGACAAGGTTTAAAGCCAGGCTTTTCCCCATCACACCTAATCCAACCAGACTTATCTGTGATGGCATCATGACTCCACCTCCTTTATTTGTTGCAACGCGTGCGCGACCACGGTGTCGACGGGGTAAGAGATATCGACAAACAAGGCCTCTTCGGCGCTGGGCTCAACCAAGGCGTCAAATTGGCTACGCAGCATGGCTTCACCATGAAAATAGTGGTTAGCCCGTTTTTGTAGCCGTGACCAAATCGTGGCGTAATCCCCTTGCAGGTAGACAATCACTAACTCTGGGTTGTTTTGTCGCAGAACGTCACGGTACTCCGGTTTTAATGCTGAGCAGGCAATCACCGCCGCTTCGTTGTCGGTGTACAGACGGTTCAAGGTGCGCAACCAGCCACTACGGTCAGCATCAGTCAGTGGGATCCCTTGCCGCATTTTTTCTACATTGTCAGCGGGATGATAATCGTCACCGTCATAAAAAGGCAGGTCGAGTGCACGGGCAATTTCACTGCCAATCAGGCTTTTGCCGCACCCTGAAACCCCCATGATTAATAGTTTTTTTACTTTCATTACACACCACAACCCTTAGCCAGGCCACACGCCAGCGATAACATCTTGAGAACTCGATATTGCTGTTTTAATACCATGATCATTGCCACCACATTGCCAACTCAGGGAAGATAATCACCAATGACAGCACGAACACTTGCAGAGCGATAAAAGGCAGGAGTGAGGTAAAAATCTCACCAAGACTAATGTCTTTCGGGGCGACCGATTTAAGGTAAAAGGCAGCGGGTCCAAATGGTGGCGAAAGGAACGACACCTGCATGTTGAGGCAGAACACCACCCCGAACCAAATGGGGTCAAAACCAAGCCCGGTGATAATGGGTACAAAAATCGGCATGGTTAACAGCGCCACCCCGACCCAGTCTAGAAACATCCCTAAGACGAGTAAGATCACCATCATGATAAGCAAGGTACCTATCGCACTGCCGCCACTTAGGCTCAGGATCACTTGTTCAACAAAATCAATCCCGCCCATCAGGTTGTAGATTCCCACCAGGGCGCTGGCACCAATGCCAATCCACATGATCATCCCGCAAGTGCGCATGGTGGCAATCGCGCTCTCTTTGAGCATCGAAAGGTTCATCTCACCACGGACAATCGCAGACAGCATGATCCCCACCACGCCAAGCGCCGAGGCTTCAGTGACCGAGGCCACCCCGGTGTAAATACTGCCAAGCACCACCGCTACCGAGAAAAGCGGGAAAAATAGCGCTTTAAAGTAGCTCACTTGCGGCTCCTCTTCTTCGCCGCTGTCGCTTGGGATCGGTGCCAGAGATGGGTTTAACTTACAGCGAATCAACACATAAGCGATGTAACAGGCGGCAAGAATAAAGGCGGGGAGAAAGGATGCCTTGAACAAATCGCCAATCGATACACTGGCGGTCATGCCGTAAATAATCAGTACGATACTGGGCGGCAGCATGGTCCCGAGCGCGCCCCCGGCACAGGTGGTCCCGATCGCCAGTTTGCGATCATAACCAAGGCGGAGCATTTGCGGTAACGCCAAGATCCCCAATAGCACGGTTTCACCGCCAATCACGCCAGACATAGAAGCCAGCAACACCGCGACTAAAATGGTTTGTACCGCGACTCCGCCTCTCACCTTGCGTCCTAGGGACTTCATGGCATCGAAAAGATCTTTGGCAATGCCTGAACGGTCAAGCAGTGCTGCCATCAACACGAACATCGGCACGGCTAAAAAGACGTAACCAGAGGCAAAACTGTAGGTACGGCTAGCAATTAATGGCATCGCCTCGGGGCCAAACCAAAAGAGGGTAAAAAAGATCGCCACAAACCCAGACACAAACGCCAATTGCATCCCAGTGAGCAGCAGTCCAATCAGCATCACCAGCATGAGCAGGCTTCCCCATGCCAGTCCAATCGAAGATAAATCAAACATCGTCTTTGTTCCTCAGTCCCATCAGCTCTTGGATGAGATGCAATACAAACTGGATCACGAGAATACACAGCGCGATAAAAATCAGCCCTTTAAGCAGCGCCGGATAGGGCGCATTAAGCACAGACCCCGAGGTCTCAAGCCGTAATTCGCCCCAAGGTGCAAACCAAGCTTCCTTGGCAAGCGAGTAGGATGAATAAGCCAGCATACTGGCAAACGCGAGCCCCACGAGGTGATGAACCAAGTTGAGGTATTTGCGCGTTTGTGACGACACCGCGTCGTAAACCAGGACGACACGCACATGGCGATTGGCCGCGAAGGCATAAATCCCACCGATAATGAACAAAGAGCCGCCGATAAATGAGGCCGTTTCATGCACCCAGGTGGTGGGCGAATCAAACAGGTAGCGCATCACCACCTCATAAAAAGAGATAAAGACGGTGGCGATAAACAACCAACTTAATAGGTGGCTCACCTTAATGATCGCTCTATCGAGTACGTTTCTTGGGTGCTCGTCGGGCTCGGGCGGGGTATGAGGTGTTTGTTCAGTCATAAAATAGGTCCACAATCAGGAGGGCGATGCCCTCCTATCACTGACAAGACAAGGATGAATGCTTACAACAAGCCATTGGTTTCTAAGAACTCGGTCACTGAGTCATACACTTTTTGTGCATTCGGTGAGCGCTCGGCAAACACTTTCCATTGGGTTTTGGCAATTTCACGAAACTTCTTGCGCTCTTCGTCAGACCAATCGTGGATAGTGATCTCTGGGTTGGCTTTGGCCTCTTTCACGGCTGCCATATCTGCCATTTTCAGTTGGGTGGTCATGTCGTAAGAAAAGTCACGAACAGAGGTTTTCAAAATGGTCTGCAAGTCTTCCGGCATCTTGTCCCATTTTTTCTGCGCAATAGAGATATCAATCAGTGGCAGCGAGTGGAAGCCTGGTTGCACTGGGTGCGGTGCAATATCATTCATGCCCGCTTTTTGGTTGGTGGAAAATACGGTGTAATCGGCCGCATCAATCACCCCTTTGCTCAGACCGGTAAAGACTTCCGAGCCCGGCAAGTTAACCGGTGTGGCGCCAGCGGCGGCAAACACTTGCTGCACCAAGCCTTCCGGAGCACGCAATTTGAGCCCTTTCAGATCAGCCACGCCATCAATCGGTTTTTTGGAAATAAACGACTCAACGCCTGTGGTCGATGCGCCTACAAACTGCACGCCGTACGGAGCGTAAAGCTCAGTCATCAGCTCATTCCCGCCACCGTAATTCATGTATTGCAGCAGCTGGGTGGTATCGGACCAAGCACCGACCATATTACCAATCAAGCCAAAGGCCGGATCTTTGCCCGAAAAGTAGCCCGTGGCGGTAACATGGCCGTCCAGGATCCCCATTTTTATCGCCCCAAGGGTCTCGGTGTGTTTCACCACAGAGCCGACAGGTAATAAATCGATATTGATTTGGCCATCAGACATGGTCTCAACACGATCCGCCCAGCGCTGCTGAACCTTAAAGTTGAGATCACCAGAGGGATCAGAGGATTGGATTTTCAGATTAAAATCCGCCGCCATCGCTGACACAGAGAACAAGCCAGAGATAGAGGCAGCGAGCAGGGTTTTCGTTATTGCTTTCATAGTAGGATGTCCTTGTTTTATTTCCACTTATTCCAAAATCCTGGAATGCGATTGGTCGAAACACTGGATGTAATAGTTATGTTACCAACGTTCTACGCCGTAAAGTTACCGGTAACACTGATGCATGAACAGAGATCGCACTCACAGTTATTGATTAATTTGTCACAAGGATAAAGCAAAGAGGAAGAAGTGTGAGGCACACCACATTGGCGGTTGTCGTGCTAGCGTCCTCGGTAAAAAGCGTAAGCATGAGCCGATGCCCACCCTGAAACAGGGTGGGAAACGGTGCTAGCGGGTGGTTTCAGGCTTTTTTTCGCCCACCGACTCGTGCTGAATGTCCGCGTCAGCGGCCGGCTGCTCAGCGCGGCGTTTGTGTTTGCGGTATTTGGGATGGGTGATCGGGATCGCGGAGAGTAACGTTTGCGTGTACTCGTGCTGCGGCTGATGGTAGACGGTTTCGGTCGGACCCTCTTCCACCACATGACCAAAGTACATCACTGCCACCTTATCGGAGATATGGCGAACCACCGATAAGTCGTGGGAGATAAAAATCATCGCCAAGTTCATCTCTTGCTGTAACTTCAGCAGCAAGTTAAGAATCTGTGCCTGCACCGACACATCCAAGGCGGAGACGGATTCGTCACAAATAAGCAGTTTCGGTTTAAGAGCGATCGCTCGGGCAATACCAATCCGCTGGCGCTGACCGCCCGAGAATTCATGCGGATAGCGGTTAACCGCATCATGGGGCAAGCCGACTTTATCTAATAGCTCAAACACCCATTGGCGACGCTCTTTCGCGGAGCCTATATTGTGAATGATAAAGGGCTCTTCTAAGATCCCACCAATGGTATGGCGCTGGTTGAGCGACTCGAGTGGGTCTTGAAAGACAATCTGCATGTCTTTACGCAGTGGCCGCATCTGACGTGGCGATAAATGCGTGATGTCTTTACCTTCAAAGAAAATTTTCCCTTCGGTCGGTTCAAACAGCTTAAGCATGGTACGGCCAAGGGTGCTTTTGCCACACCCCGACTCACCCACCAACCCGAGCGTTTCGCCTTGGGATACCGAGAGCGATACGCCATCGACGGCTTTAATGGTGTAACCTTGACGAAGCAGGCCCTTGCCCGAGACAAAATACTGCTTCAGGTTTTCTACTCTGAGGACTTCCTTGCTCATCGAGTTCTCCTGCAACTACGTGGATGATGGCGCGGCATCAAACTCTTCCAACGGCCGAATATCAATCATCTGTTTGGGCTGATGGTGACGCCCTGGCATTAATCCCAACAACCGCTTGGTATACGGATGGGCTGGATGATCAAACAAGGTAAAGATATCAGCGCGTTCGCGAATTTGGCCGTCGTACATCACCGCCACATCGTCACACACCTCGGCGACTACCCCCAGATCATGGGTGATAAAAATCACCGCCATGCCGGTTTCTTCTTGCAGCTCGTTGATCAAGTCCAAAATCGAGGCCTGCACCGTCACATCCAAGGCAGTGGTTGGCTCATCACAAATCAAGATGTCAGGCTTACAGGCCAGTGCCATCGCGATCATTACCCGCTGACGCATCCCGCCGGATAGGTTATGCGGATACTCGTTCAGCCGCTTTTCTGGCATCGGGATTTTCACCTTAGCCAGCATGTCGAGCGCACACGCCGCGCGGGCTTTTTTGTCGAGCTCTGGGCGGTGTAGCGTCAAGACTTCATTGATTTGCCGGCCAATGGTGTGCACAGGGTTCAGCGCCGTCATCGGGTCTTGAAAGATAATCGAGATCCGATTGCCGCGCATCGCATAGCGCTCTTTGGCTGGCAGAGTGACCAAGTCGGTCCCGCGGTACAAGATTTCACCACCCGTCACCTGCCCGTAAGGCTTAGGCAGTAAGCCCATGATCGACATCGCTGTAACACTTTTGCCGCTGCCCGACTCGCCCACTAAGCCGAGCGTGCGCCCGGCTTTGACTTCAAAGCTCACCCCGTGAAGTACCTCACGGGGGCCATCGTCAGTGGTAAAATTAACGGTCAAATCCTTAACCGAAAGAATGACATCCTGGGTCATAACCGCCTCTACAGCTTGTATCTGTCATCAATGATGGTCACCGGCTCAAAGGCTTTGTCCTCGTCCATGGCCTCTTCGGTGGCGTCTTTCATCTCTTCATCAATCCAGAAGGTGCCAAAGCCCATCACGCGGCCGCTGGTCACCATCTTCTCGGTGCGCTTGGTCATCGCGTTATCTGGGATTTGCACATAACGCCAAAAACCTTGACGCACATAGGGCACCATGTACCCGGGCACAATCACACTGGCTTCTGAGATCTTAGCGCGGATCTGGTGCGACAGCTGGTATTTCTTCGCCATGTCGAACTCGGTCTTGTACGCCATGATCAGCTTATCCAGCGCCGGGGAGCTGTAATTGGTGTGGTTATTGGTTTGCTTTTTATTGGCGTTATCCGAGTGGAAGTACTGCCAATAGGCCGGGATTTCTGAGGTACCCATATCAAGAAACGCCAGCTGATGCTTTTTCTCCCGCACGTATTTAAACGCCGATGAGCCATCAACCAGGTGGATAGTAAAGTCCAACCCCGCTTGCTTCGCTTGCTCTTTCAAATAGGCAATACGCGGCGTGTGATGCTGATACCCATAAGTGATGGCAAAGCTTAAGCGCTCACCTTTGTCATTAACACGAATACCATCGGGCCCCACTTGGTCAAAGCCGGCTTTTTCGAAATAGCTGATCGCTTTTTTAGGGTCAAACGGTTGTGGCGTCGCACCATCATTGTCGTACTCACCATGACCATGTCCCATTGCATGTGGCTTGCGTGAGTAGTCACCACGGGTAATGTTTTCAATCATGCCATCAAAGTCGGTGGCATAGATGATGCCTTTGCGCACATTGATATCATCGAGTAGCGGCATGGCGGTATTCATCCATAAACCACCCGCGCCAACCGGTAATTCGTTGTGGCCCCAGAATTTGGTGATATAGCCTTTTTTATAAGGTTCAGATTGGGTTTTGTCGTGCCACACATCCGGTAAGAGCAAGTCGAACACATCCAAGTTGCCTTTCTCAAAGTGCTTCATGGCGATGTCGTTATCCCGGATCACACGCAGGCGAATTTTGTCGACGTTATAGCGGTGCTGATAATAGGGGTTGGTGTAGCCCCACCAGTCATCGACATGCTCAAAGGTGACGCTGCGGCCTTTTTGCACCCGCGCTAATTCGTACGGACCCAGGGTGGGCGTCGCTTTGAAGTTATAACGGCGCACAAAGTCGTCGGCAATGCCGTCTTGGTTTTCATCTTTACGCGGATTGGCGTAAAAATGCGCGGGACGTGGGACCAAACTACCCAAGGTATACATCAGATCTTCGTCACTTTTCTCTATCGCGGTCGAGATCGCAATGGTGTGTTGGTCAATTTTCTCTACCCCACCAATGGTGTTGGTGTAGTAGTCGTTGTACCAAGGGGCAACAATGTCTTTCGAGCGGTAGAACTGCATCATAAAGACAAAATCCTCAGCGGTGACGGGCTCGCCATCCGACCAGGTCGCCTCTGGGTTAAGCTTAAAGTAGATGGTTTTATGGTCGTCACCATAGGCCCACTCGTTGGCTAAATCCGGGATCCATTCCAAGGTGTCTGGGTGGCGCTTTACCAATGAAGGCATTTCATCGAGAAAATAACTGCGCAGGCCTGCGTTGGAGTCTGGGCCAACCGTGCGCAGCGTCTGGGGAAAGGAGCTTAAGTGTGAGCGCAAAACGCCGCCACGTTTGGCGTCGGGAGAGCCGATTTTAGGCGCATCCCAGTTGGTTTGCCAATTGAGGTTTTCAGGCAAATCCGCCGCCCAGCCAGTCAGGCTAAACATTGAGATTGAGGTCGCAAGGATCAGTTTTTTCATCGTGATTTCCTTATCGTGATTCAAACATTGCACATTGTGTTTAACGTTAGTCGTAACGGGTGAATTTTTTCGGGTCGAAAGCAGCGCGCACCGCTTCACCAATGAAGGTCACCATCACCAATACCACCACCAGTGAGGTCACCACGGACGCAACAATCCATGGCGCGTCCAAATTTGATTTGCCTTGCTGCAACAGCTCGCCCCAACTTGGCGTCGGCGGCATCAGTCCTAGGCCGAGATAATCCAGCGCCGTTAGCGCGGTAATATTGAGTGCGATGGTAAAGGGCGCCAAAGTCACAATCATCACCATGGTATTGGGCAAAATATGACGGAATAAGATCCGGCTGGTCGAGGCACCGAGTGCGCGCGCGGCCATCACATAATCACGCGCTGACTCTTTATAGGTCATGGTGCGCATATACCAGGTGATCGCCATCCAGCCGAATAGCACATTAATCGCAACGAACAGGGCAAAGGTGGGCTGAAGAATCGAGACCAAAATCATGATCACGTACAAAAACGGCACCATCGACCAGATTTCGATAAAGCGTTGGAAGAAGAGGTCAAACTTGCCGCCCCAAAAGCCCATCGCACAGCCGACAGCCGTGCCAATCGCATAGGAAGCGGCCATGGTGAGCAACGCAAAGCCCATGGCGATACGAAAGCCGTACACCAAGCGGGCGAGGATGTCGCGACCAATCTCATCAGTGCCAAGGTAATGCTGATGCTCAGCACTGGGCGCTGTCGGCGGGAAATCACCGCTAAAGTCTTGCTCAAGCGGGTTCCACGGCACTAGGGGCATCACCACATAATTGTCACCGCCTTGCGCGGCAAAGGCTTTCGCGAGCTGACGATAGTTGGCCTCACTGGTTCCTACCTGCCCAAAATCGCTCGCCAAGTACACATCACTCAGTACCGGGAAATAATACTCGCCGTCGTATTTGACCATTAACGCTTTACTGTTGATAAAAAGCTCGGCAAACAGCGACAACACCAGCATGGTGGTCAAGATGATAAACGACCAGTAACCACGTTTAATTTGCTTAAAACTGCGGATTTTCTTTTGAGTTAAAGGGCTAAACGTCAACATATCAAGATCCAAACTTCACGCGAGGGTCAACCAAGGCAACACAGATATCGGAGATAATGTTGCCGGCCAGCAGTAAAAGCGCATTGATGGCGACAATGCCCATTACCACCGGATAATCGCGCTCCATAATCGACTCATAGCCAAGTAAGCCAATGCCGTTGATGTTGAAAATCACTTCAATCAAAAACGCACCAGTCATAAAGAACAACAAGGAGTTGCCAAAATGGCTGGCTATCGGAATTAAGCTGTTGCGCAGCGCGTGTTTGCGCACCGCCGAGCGGAACGGTAACCCTTTGGCGATAGCAGTACGGATATAGTCCGCCGACAAGTTTTCCATCAGATTGTTTTTCATCGTCATGGTCAGAGTGGCAAAGTCACCAATCAGATAACAAATCAGCGGCAGCACCGCATGCCACATCACATCTTTGGCGCGTTCCCAAAAACTGGTGGCATCGTAGTAAGCGTCCCCCACAAAGCCCCCCATCGGAAACCATTCGAGGTGATAGCTAAATAAGGTGATCAGCAATACCCCCACCACATAGCCGGGTAAGGCAAAACCAATAAAGATCAGCACAGAGGAAGAGGAGTCAAACACCGAGCCGTGTTTGAGGGCTTTGTAATAACCAAGCGGAAGAGAAATGAAATAACTGATGAAGAAGGTCATCCCGCCATAAAACAAAGAGACGGGCAGACGCTCGGCAATCATGTCGGTGACCGGCTCGTAGTAGCGGGTCGACTCGCCCAAGTCCAAATTGGCCAGTTTGCCGAGCCAATCCACGTAGGCCTCGAGCACGGGTTTATCGAGGCCGTAAAATGCCTTGAGTTCAGCAATCTGATCGTCTGATAACGCTGAGCTATCGCCAGCACGCTGCAAGCTCGAGCCACCATCGGCTTGAGCCTGCATTTGCGTCATCATCCGTTCGACCGGCCCACCTGGTACTAGGCGGGTGATACCGAAAATCAAAATGGTAATGCCGAGAAACGTCGGGATCACCAACAGTAACCGGCGTAAAAAGTACGACAGCATAGTCCACTACTCCCTGTCCACTGTCTGATATTTTTGCAGAGCACTGCGCCTGCCGTTGCGTTCTCTTGGCCATCCTAAGCACTGAAAGCAACAATACGTATTACACACTTATATAAAGTGGTCTATATTTATCTTGAATTTTGGTCACGATCAACGATAACACGCTGTCAAAATTCATTTTTTTGCGACAAAACAATGACGTTATTCCGGCACTAATTACTGTGTTGTGCTAGCTTGCTTATCGCTAAAAGCAATAAATATTTCAATCAATAGTTAAAAAGGTTTGGTTTAAAATGCAATAAAAATGACATTTCACCGAAACCTTGTATCTTCTTGTGATTGCACGCACCGATAACCCACCACAGTGCCTGCCTTGATAAACAGACAACCATCCTCCCGCTCCATCCTCAATCTCATATTCATTCATCAGGATCAGCGCAACAGTGATAGTGACTTGTTTCACTATAAACCAGAGCTAACAGCATGAATCACTAACCCCAATGATTGTGTGCAGTCGCCCCCTGAACGTCCATCGCATCGCTAGGGTCAGACTCTCTGACACTGAATAACCGTATTTATTAGGGGTTGGTAATTTTTAGCAATCCTCTACAATTGGTTGAGTGATGCCGAGCCTCTTCCTGCTCGGCTTTTTTTCATCCAATTAAGCAAAGAGTGCCTGATGGAGTCTGCTTCTCGCGCAAAGCGCTTGTTCTCGACCACCCTACCCATGCTGTTTGGCGTACTGTCACTGATGAGTTTTCAACTTGTCGATAGCGCCTTCATTGGTCAGTTGGGCGTGCTACCTCTCGCGGCACAAGGCTTCACCTTGCCCATTCAGATGATCATTATCGGCATTCAAGTCGGACTCGGGATTGCGACCACGGCGGTGATCTCACGCGCGCTCGGGGCCGATCAGTGCCGCTATGCCAAACAATTAGGCGGCCTGATTTTATTTATTGGCACCGCAGGCGTTGCTCTGTTTGCCGGCTTACTCTACGCCTTGCGCCATCCAATCTTGATGTTGCTCGATGCGCCGGACAAGGTATTTCCGGTAATTGATAGCTATTGGCAAATTTGGTTAGTCAGTGCCTGGACAGGCGCAGTACTTTACTTCTTTTATAGCCTGGCACGCGCCAATGGCAACACCATGTTGCCCGGCTCCATGATGGTGGTCACCAGCTTGTTAAACCTTGCGCTCGACCCGGTATTTATCTTTTGGCTCGATTGGGGCATTAATGGCGCGGCCGTGGCAACCTTGATTGCGTTTGGCGCTGGCATTGCCATTGTCGCGCCTCGCGTGTTCGGTAAAGGCTGGGTTTCGTTTGACTGGCAGGACTTAAACATCAAACAAAGTGTGGGTTCGATTGGGCATATTATGGGGCCAGCGATGATAAGCCAGCTGCTGCCGCCGGTGTCATCTATGCTGGCGACCAAGCTGCTCGCCAGCTTTGGCTCAGCGGCAGTGGCCGCCTGGGCGCTAGGTTCACGCTTTGAGTTCTTTGCCATTGTCTCGGTACTGGCGCTGACTATGTCAATGCCACCCATGGTGGGTCGTTTGCTGGGTAAAGGCGATCTGACCGAAGTGCGCCATTTGGTTAAGTTAGCGTGTCAATTTATTCTCGGCTTTCAATTGCTGATTGCCGTGGTGACCTGGCTTGCTGCCGCTCCCTTGGCGGACTTGATGACCAGCGATCAACAAGTCACCGATATCTTGTACACTCACCTTACGCTAGTGCCGTTTAGCCTGGGCGCGCTAGGGGTGTGTATGTTGATGGTGTCGATTACCAATGCATTAGGCCGCTCATACACCGCCCTAACCATTTCTGCGCTCCGCCTATTTGCGTTTTTCCTGCCCTGCCTCTGGCTAGGCGCACAAATTGGCGAGCTGTTTGGCCTGTTTGCCGGTGCCTTAATCGGTAACCTCCTTGCAGGCGCCGTGGCCTATGCCATGTACCGACGTACGCTGGCTAAACTGATGGCGCATCAGCCCCGCTAAACTGAGTCGATGCTCGCTGCTATCATCGACTGGATTCGCTTAGCAGACCCTCCGCGCCAAGGATGGCGCGGCGGAGCCTCCAGGGATGGATTAACGGCGTGTCTGCGTGCGGCTCCAGTCGATGCACATAACTAAAAAAGCCCGCTAATAACAGGCGGGCTCAAAAGGTAAATACAGATGGCGCGCGGGGTTAATAACCCAGTTGCGTTAAGGTCGCTTCAATGTCTTTACCGTCGCTGTCGGTTAAGGCTTTAACCGCCACGTTAGGACGGTTGGTAAAGAAGCCATCCACACCGCGCTCGCGGTAACGAATCAAATCTTCGCGATCGTCCAAGGTATACATGTGCATCAGCAAGCCTTTTTCATGGCTCATATCCACCATCCAAGACTTCGCCAAGTCCATATAGCTAAACTGGCTTGACCAAGCATCATCAAAGTTGGCTTGGGTGCCCGACGGCCCCACACCGATGGCGCCATGCTCCTTGGCATAATCCAACCATTCTGCGTAGCCGGATTTTGAGGCCACTTCTTGACGCGCGTAGTACTGAGCGTAAGACTCATCATCCGCTTTCGGCGCGCTGTCTTTAGTGGGAATGTAGCCATCACCCGCCCAAAGCAGCAAGATTTTTGGCACATTCGGCATCACATCTTGCAGCGCTTCAAGGCTCGATTTGTTAAAAGTCTGCAGGATCACTTTGCCTTTGGCGTCGTCATCTAACCAACCATGCTCGGTCAAGTCTTGCTTCAAATCCTGCTCAATCCCCGGGAAGAACTCAGGCACCTTGGTTTCAATATAAAGCCCAGGCTGATGCGCACAGTCTTCCGCGATTTCACGTACCTGATCCAGCGTCACTAGCTTCAAGCCGCTAAAGCTCTCGCGTGCGCGCTCGGGATAGGCTTGGTTATACCAGCTACCGGCATCCAGTTTTTCCAGCTCTGCCCAAGTAAAGGTATTGACCGGATCGTCGGCACGCTCAGGGTAGACTGTCTCAATATTGGTGTTGCGCTTAAGGTTGTCGTCATGCACCGCGATCAATTTGCCGTCTTTGGTGCGCTGTAGGTCAAGCTCGAGATAATCGGCTCCCACTTCACAGGCAAGCTGGTAAGCCGGCAAGGTCGACTCTGGCGCATTGTAAGAATCACCACGGTGGGCAATGACCGCGTGATCGGCAATGCCAAGTTGTGCGCTTAACGCCGTGTCACTGGCTTGAGCAAAAGAAGAGAAGGATACGGCACTGGCCACACTCAGGGCAGTAGCTGTCACGCTCAGGGTCGCTTTTAATGATGTGTTCAACGGAAACTCCTTAATGTCGTTGAAGTTGGCGAGATAATTAAACGCTTGTTCAATTATCTCGACAGCATAGCAAAACCCTGATTTAAAGCGAAAAAATAAAAACGCCCACAAAGACGTGGGCGTCAACACGGTTAGGAGGCCAGCGGCCAGAGTGACTCTACTGCCTGCAGGGGGCGTTGGTCGGGGTTAGATAAATAGTGCGGGCGCGGTGGCAACCCACTAAATGGCTTCACCGTTTTGTTTTCCACACTGTTATAAACGAACATTAAAATCGAACGTGGGTCGTTGGCGATATTATCGGGTGAGCCATGCATCAAGTTACAATCATGGAACACCAAGGTACCGGCTTGTCCCGTTACCGAGGCAATGCCATTGCCTTCTAACAATGCGTCCATGGTCTCTGGCTTGGGCACGCCCAGCATTTGTTTTTTCAGCGATTGCTGATAGTTTTTTTCGCCGGTGTTGCCTTCACAAGACGCATAATGATGGTGCGAGCCGGGGATCACATACAAAGGCCCATTGTGCTCGGTGTTGTCGGTTAACATCAGCCATACGGTCACGGCTCGCATCCGTGGCATTCCATCCTCAACGTGCCAAGTCTCGAAGTCAGAATGCCAAGGAAACGACTTGCCTTTAAACGCAGGCTTAATATTGACGCGCGATTGCATCAAATATGCGTCCGAACCCAAAATTTGCCGCACTTTATTGAGAATGCGCGGATCGCGTGAGAAGCGATCAATCAAATCACTGTAGGCAAAAGGTTTAAAAATAGTACGCAGCTCGTCACTATCCGGCTCGGTATATAGCTCTTCATAGCCGGCCATATCATCGCGCAAACGTGTTATTTCACGCTTAAGCGGTGCCACCATTTCCGGCATGTAATCCTTCATAACCAGAAAGCCTTGGCGCTCGAACGTATCCAGCTCGTGCTGGCTTAAGCTATGCGGTACCTTGGGTTGCGCACTGCCGTACACAACAGGGTCTAGACGTGGGGAGAGGGTTTCTTTTCCATTGACGCGTGAGGGATACAAATCGGGTGTACCTTCCATTATTGACACCTCCTTCATGTCGTTCGTTTTTTAGTGATATCTTCTCGCTGTTTGAGGCCCTAAAGGGCGTGAATTGCACACAACACAGGTGTGGGCGGCTAATCTAAAATCAACCCCCAACGCGTGCTATGCATCTTCTTAGATAACTGCGCGCTACCCTACCAGCTCCACATCGAACAGTGAACCTTTGTAAACCCACAACCGCTATGCGTCATGACAAGCCATCTTAATGATCGCTTTCACCGCGATCCCGTTCAAATCCAAATGAGTTCGTGCTACCCTGCGCGCCTCCCACGGGGAACAACTATCTATTCGTCGATCGACGCCTGTACGTATACGCTATACTGCGGATGGGCATCAGCCAGTGAAAGTGATCAATCCATGAGCCAAGGTACGCTTTACATTGTTTCCGCCCCAAGTGGTGCGGGCAAATCCAGTCTGATTTCAGCGTTGCTGAATGATAACCCTCGCTATGACATGAAAGTGTCTGTGTCTCACACGACGCGCGCCATGCGTCCGGGTGAAGAAAATGGCGTACACTATCATTTTGTCTCGGTGGAAGAATTTCAGTCACTGATTGCACAGGAAGCGTTCTTAGAGCACGCGCAAGTGTTTGGCAATTATTACGGCACCTCGCGCGTATGGATTGAAAAAATGCTTAATAATGGTGTCGATATTTTTCTCGATATCGATTGGCAAGGCGCTGAGCAAATTCGTCAGCAAATGCCGAACAGCAAGAGTATTTTCATTTTGCCACCAAGCCGTGAAGAGTTAGAAAGACGCCTCACGACACGTGGCCAAGACAGTGAGGAAGTGATTGCGCAACGCATGCAGGAAGCACGCTCCGAGATCTCTCACTATGCTGATTATGATTACCTGATTATTAATGATGACTTTGATGTCGCATTGATGGATATTAAGGCCATCATCCGTGCCGAGCGGATGGCACAAGCCAAACAAGCCAGCAAGTATCATGCAATGATCGACGAACTGTTGGCTGACTAACCACCACATTGAGACGTGGCCATTGCCCCAGCCAACGCTGGCAATAGGTCGCGGCCTTTTGTATACTTTTCGGTCATTTTGAATGACCTATTGATGACATAGCTGGAGTCCTTCATGGCACGCGTAACTGTTCAAGACGCCGTTGAAAAAATTGGTAACCGCTTCGATCTCGTTCTGGTTGCGGCTCGCCGCGCCCGTCAAATGCAAACGGGTGGCAAAGATGCCCTCGTCGCAGAAGAAAACGACAAGTACACAGTGATCTCTTTGCGTGAAGTTGAAGAAGGACTGATCAACAAAGAAGTCCTCGACGCGCGTGAGCGTCAGGAAAAGCAAGAGCAAGAAGCCGCTGAAATGGCCGCGGTAAGCACCATTTCGGGTCAACGTTAAACGCTGCATTTATCAGGGACAGGCCGTTTGTATCTATTTGATAGCCTGAAAGAAGTTGCTAGCCAGTATTTGCCGGAGTCACAGCTTGAAGCGCTTCGGCAAGCCTACCTAGTAGCCAGGGATGCCCACGACGGGCAAACTCGCTCAACCGGCGAACCTTATATCATTCACCCCATCGCGGTGGCACGGATCTTGGCGGAAATGCGCTTGGACTGTGAAACCCTGATGGCGGCATTGCTGCATGATGTCATTGAGGACACTGAGGTGACCAAAGACGATCTGCAGCAACGCTTTGGTGATGTGGTGGCTGACTTGGTCGACGGCGTCTCTAAGCTTGATAAGCTTAAATTTCGCGACCGTAAAGAAGCCCAAGCCGAGAACTTTCGCAAAATGGTCATGGCGATGGCCCATGACATTCGCGTGATCCTGATAAAACTGAGTGACCGCACCCACAATATGCGTACCTTGGGCGCCCTCCGCCCAGACAAAAAACGCCGTATTGCCCGTGAAACGCTAGAAATCTTCGCCCCTCTCGCCCACCGCTTGGGTATCCATAATATAAAGGTGGAGCTTGAAGAGCTCGGCTTTGAGGCCTTGTACCCCAATCGCTACCGCGTCCTTAAAAAGGTGATCGCGCAAGCGCGGGGGAACCGCAAAGAGATGATCCAAAAAATCCATGCGGAAATTGAAGGTCGTTTGGAAGATGCCGGGATTAACGCCCGTGTGCTGGGCCGAGAGAAAAACCTCTACTCCATCTATAACAAGATGAAGAATAAAGAGCAGCGTTTCCATACCATCATGGATTTATACGCGTTTCGAGTGATTGTGGGTGATCTTGATACCTGCTATCGCGTGCTAGGGCAAATGCATAACTTGTATAAGCCACGCCCAGGCCGGCTCAAAGACTATATCGCGGTGCCTAAAGCCAACGGGTATCAATCACTGCACACCTCTATGATTGGTCCACATGGTGTCCCGGTGGAAGTACAAATTCGTACCGAAGACATGGATCAAATGGCCGACAAAGGGGTCGCGGCACACTGGGCGTATAAAAGCGGTGCCGACAGGCCCTCTGGCACCACCGCACAGAAACGGGCGCAGCGCTGGATGCAAAACATTATTGAGCTCCAACAAAGTGCCGGTAGCTCGTTTGAATTTATTGAGAGCGTCAAATCGGATCTCTTCCCCGATGAGCTGTACGTCTTTACCCCCAAAGGGCGGATTGTCGAGCTCCCTGTCGATGCCACCGCGGTCGACTTTGCCTATGCCGTCCATACCGATGTGGGCAATACCTGTGTCGGGGCGCGGGTTAATCGTCAACCTTACCCGCTAAGTCAACCGCTCAAAAATGGTCAAACAGTAGAGATTATCACCGCACCCGGCGCGCGCCCCAACGCGGCTTGGCTTAACTATGTAGTGACCGCGCGGGCCCGGACGAAAATTCGTCAAGTGCTGAAAACCATGCGCCGTGAAGAGTCGGTGACCTTAGGGCGTCGTCTGCTCAATCATGCGCTTGGAGAGCAAAACCTGCCGGATATCAACCCTGAGCGGGTTGAGGCAGTACTGAGTGACTTAAAGCTGAAAACCAGCGACGACTTACTGGCGTCGATTGGCCTTGGCGAACTCATGAGCGTAGTGATCGCACGTCGCTTGCTAGATCAAGACCCGGCGGCCCCCACCGAGGGCAAAATGCCTATCCGTGGTGCCGATGGTATCTTGGTCACCTATGCCAATTGCTGTCGCCCAATCCCAGGTGACCCGATCATTGCCCATGTCAGCCCAGGTAAAGGCTTGGTTATCCACCGTGAAACCTGTGCTAACATCCGCGGCCACCGCCAAGAGCCGGATAAATATATGCCGGTCGAGTGGGCGGACGATTTTGAACAAGAGTTCAGCACACGGGTGCGTGTGGATATGCAAAACCATCAAGGGGCGCTGGCAGATTTAACCAATACCATTGCATCAACCGGCTCCAATATCCAAGGGCTAACCACCGAAGAGCGCGATGGCCGCTTGTACACTATCTTTGTTCGCCTAACGACCAAAGACAGAGTGCACCTAGCCAATATCATGCGCCGCCTGCGGGTGATGCCTAACGTGGTGAAGGTTAGCCGCCAGAAAAACTGATCGCCTCAATACACTATTGCCCGTCGCCCGTCCTTTTTGGCGGGCGCATTTGTTTTTCGTCTGCCATTTACGGAATTGAATCATGACCCCTGAACGCTTTGAACGCATTCATCAGGTCTTGGCCCAACGCCAGCCTGATCTCACTGTCTGCATGGAGCAAGTTCATAAACCCAATAATATTTCCGCTATCATTCGCACTGCCGACGCCGTGGGGATTCATCGCATGCATGCCGTGTGGCCAGAAGGCACGAAGATGCGCACCCTCGGGGGCACATCGGCCGGTTCACGCAACTGGATAGATGTGGTGACTCACAACACCACGGAAGAAGCGTTTAATACCATGCAAGCCCAAGGGATGCAGGTGTTAGTCACCAACTTATCGGATACCGCGGTTGATTTTCGCGAGATTGACTACACCCGTCCGACTGCCATCGTGCTGGGGCAAGAAAAACAAGGCATCAGTCGCGAAGCGCTCGACAAAGCGGACCAAGACATCCTCATTCCTATGGTGGGTATGGTACAGTCACTCAATGTGTCAGTGGCCAGTGCCTTGATTTTGTACGAAGCACAGCGCCAGCGCCAAGCGGCTGGCATGTATCAACAGGATAAAACCCGCTTACCCGAACACGAGATCCACCACATTTTGTTCGAGCGCGGCCATCCGGTACTTGCCCGGGTGGCAAAACAAAAAGGTTTGCCTTATCCGCCTTTAGATGAACATGGTCAAATCGTGGCGGATGAGGCGTGGTGGGCACAGATGCAAGCGGCTAAACACGCACGTTAGTCATGTACAATAGCCAGCGCTAACCAAATAGAGAAACGGATGCGATCTTCCATGCTGAGTGCCGTTACTGTCGATACCTTAAGCGGTGTTGGCAATAAGATGGCAGAAAAACTGGCAAAAGTTGGCCTGCATACAGTGCAGGACGTGTTGTTTCACCTGCCTTATCGCTATGAAGATCGTACCCGTGTCTGGCCGGTCGCTAGCCTCTTACCTGGCCAACATGCGACTATCGAAGGTGAGATCACCCACAACGATACCGTATTTGGTCGCCGCCGGATGCTCACCGTCCGGGTGCAAGATGGCAGCGGCGCGTTAACACTACGGTTTTTCAATTTTAATGCCGCGATGAAAAACAGTTTAGCGGTCGGCAAGCAAGTGAAAGCCTACGGCGAACTCAAACGCGGAAAGCATGGGCTGGAGATCATTCACCCCGAGTATCAGGTGTTTTCTGAGCCCACCGAATTGGTGATGGAAGAAACCCTGACCCCCGTGTATCCCACCACGGAGGGGCTGCGCCAAGCGACCCTGCGCAGCCTGACCGATCAAGCGCTGGCGTTGCTGGATAAAAGTGGCGTCGACGAGCTGCTGCCCGAGGGCTTGTACGATCGACAACTCTCATTGCGCGAGGCGTTGCACCTATTACATCGCCCACCGCCAGATACCGCGCTAGAGGATCTATTAACCGGTCAACATCCCGCTCAGCGGCGCTTAATCATTGAAGAGCTCCTTGCCCAGCACCTGTCGATGCTGTCTGTGCGCCACCAGGCACAGCAAGTGAAAGGGTTTGCGCTCGCGCCCAGTCAGTCACTGGGACAGCGTCTTTTAGATAACCTGCCTTTCACTCCCACCGGCGCACAAACCCGAGTGGTGAGCGAGATCAGTGCCGATTTAGCTAAACCATTTCCAATGATGCGCCTCGTGCAAGGGGATGTCGGCGCGGGCAAGACCTTGGTGGCCGTCCTCGCCGCCTTGCAAGCGATTGAGCAAGGCCATCAAGTGGCATTGATGGCACCGACCGAGCTCTTGGCCGAGCAACACGCCACCAACTTTTCCCAGTGGCTTGAGCCATTGGGGATTCAGGTTGGTTGGCTGGCTGGCAAGTTAAAAGGAAAAGCACGCGAAGACACCCTGGCACAAGTTGCCGATGGCAAAACACAAATGGTGGTCGGTACTCATGCGTTATTTCAAGCCAGTGTCCGGTTCCACCGCTTAGCACTGGTGATTATTGATGAGCAACACCGCTTTGGCGTTCATCAGCGTCTTGCGCTGCGTGAAAAAGGCGAGCAACAAGGTGCGCATCCACACCAGTTGATCATGACCGCGACCCCCATTCCTCGTACCTTGGCGATGACCGCCTATGCCGATTTAGAAACCTCAGTGATTGATGAGTTACCCCCAGGTCGTACCCCCATTCAAACCGTTGCCGTCCCCGACACCCGCCGTGACGATATCATCGCCCGCGTCAGTGCTGCCTGTGCCGCCGGTCGACAAGCGTATTGGGTATGCACCTTGATTGAAGAGTCCGACGCCTTAGAAGCGCAAGCCGCCGAAGACACGGCCACCGCACTCAAAGACGCCCTACCCAACCTGGAAATTGGTTTGGTTCACGGGCGAATGAAAGCGACGGACAAGCAAGCGGTGATGGACGCTTTTAAGCAAGGCGAACTGCAGTTATTGGTAGCGACCACTGTGATTGAAGTGGGGGTCGATGTGCCCAATGCCAGTTTAATGATCATTGAAAACCCAGAACGGCTGGGGCTCGCACAGCTGCACCAGTTACGTGGCCGTGTCGGCCGAGGCGCAGTCGCCAGTCATTGTGTACTGCTTTACCATGCGCCCTTATCTAAAACCGCGAGTCAGCGGCTTGGGGTACTGCGCGACAGTAATGATGGCTTTGTTATCGCCCAGCGCGATCTTGAAATCCGCGGGCCGGGTGAACTATTGGGGACTCGGCAAACGGGCTTGGCCGAATTTAAAATCGCCGACTTGGTGAGAGACCAAGCGCTGATCCCTGAAGTACAAAAACTGGCGACCCATATCCATCAACATTACCCACAACATGCGGATGCGATTATTCGCCGCTGGCTGGGGCATAAAACCCATTACTCCAACGCCTGATCACCGCTATAACGCTCCCAATGGGTCATGATCAGCGCCATGGCTTCTGACTTACTGTAGCCTGCTTCGCTGGTCGCATGAATAAATTGCGCCAGCGTTGCTTCAACATATTGCAGACGTTGCTCTGGCTCAGCAGGACGCATGGCATCACTGACCTGCATACCCACGCCGGGCAAGCGCTCTAGCCAACCGTCTTCAACCAATTGCTGATAGCTGCGCGATACCGTCATTGGGTTCATCGCCAGTGTTTTGGCCAATTGCCGCACCGAGGGGAGACGCGCCCCCGGATAAAGCGTACCGCTGGCAATTTGCCGTTGAATTTGGTCAATAAGCTGCTGAAATTTAGGCGTCGGATCCTGACTGTCTAGCGATAAACGCATAGCCTTTTCCCAGTGTATTGAATCTCTATGACAGTATGGCCTAACGCCCGCATTCCGCGACTTCCGCCGCTAAAAACGTGGTCACACGCACACGAGGGGTTATTTTTTATTGCCCACGGGAAACGTCATTTGAATTCTCAGCCCACCTTCGGTTCGTGAAGAAAGACGAATATCACCATGGAGCTGTTCCACAATGCGTTTGACGATAGCCAGCCCTAAGCCTGTCCCTTCACTACCGCGTGCAGTGTCGCCGCGTGTAAAGGGTTGAAATAGCGAATTTTCTAAATTGGCATCGATCCCCGGGCCATTGTCTTCCACTTCCACCCACTGATAGGTGTGATCGGCATTGCTGCCACAGCCGAGACGGACCCAACCGTGTCCATAACGCACCGCATTGACCACCAGGTTGGTCACCGCACGCTTTAAGGCCACCGAGTTGGCAAATAACTCTCCGTGCAACGCCCCTAAATCGAGCTCAATATCAACACCGACTTGCTGCTGATTACTCGCCACATCGCGGCAAATACTGGCTAAATCAACCGGATCAGGATCTTGTTGCTGCACCGCGCGCAAGTAGTCCATAAATTGGTTGATGATTTCATTACACTCTTCGGTATCTTCGGTAATGCTATCGGCCAAGTAGGCATCATCTGATGACATCATTTCAGTCGCAAGGCGAATGCGCGTCAGTGGCGTGCGCAAATCATGGCTCACCCCGGCCATCAGCAAAGCGCGGTCTTCTTCGAGTTTGCGTATGCCGGCCGACATCTTATTAAACGCCACCGTCACCGCCTGAATTTCCGACGCCCCTCGCGGGGGGACAGGATCGGGAAAACGACCATCCGCCACATCTAACGCCGCCCGCTCAAGAGCCACGAGTGGACGGTTTTGCATCTTGATAAATAGCCACCCGCCCGCAATCACCAACAGGGCAATCACTAAGCTGTATTGAAACAAAGGGGCAAAGTCGTCTTGATGCAGTTCCGACAGCGGGATCCGCATTAAAAAATCGTCAATCTGGTCAAACTTCAGCCATAGCACATAACTGTCTTCGCCACTGACCAAGCGTACTTCGGTTTGCGTGCCCAGCTCTTTACTGATGTGCTCGCTTAAGTAATCAATCTCCATCGCGTCTTTAAACGCCGCCGCTTGGTCACTGTTGGGCGCATGCAAGGTGACACCAATCTGCTCCAATAGCTGCCGCCGCACAGGTTCACCAAGGTGAAGGACTTCACCATCCTTAAGATACCAGTCTTCCTCCAGCATCAGGCGTACTTCGAACGCCAAGATTTTGTTGAACTGCTGCAAGCTGGGCAGTAAGGCATAATTGACGATGGTCAGATAAGAAAAAACTTGGCTGGCAATTAATAAGCCAGCCAAGATAAACAAGGTACGCGCAAAGTTAGTCCGCGGTGACATCCGCATCGCTACACCTCTCCATCCGGAACGAACACGTAGCCGAGCCCCCATACGGTTTGAATGTAACGTGGTTTGCTCGGATCTTCCTCTATCATGCGGCGCAACCGCGAAATTTGCACATCAATCGAGCGCTCCATAGCCGAATACTCACGGCCACGCGCCATGTTCATCAGCTTATCACGTGACAAAGGCTCTCGCGCATTGGTCACCAAGGCTTTAAGCACCGCGAACTCGCCAGATGTAAGCGTCATGGGCTCATCATTGCGAAACATTTCTCGCGTGCCCAAGTTGAGGCGAAACTCGCCAAAGGTCACCGTGGTTGAGTCTGCACTCGGCGCGCCTGGCGCTTCAATGGTCTGCCGGCGCAATACCGCCCGTACCCGCGCCAATAGTTCACGCGGGTTAAAAGGCTTGGGCAAGTAATCATCGGCACCCACCTCTAAGCCAACAATGCGGTCAATCTCATCGCCCTTGGCGGTCAGCATCAAAATCGGCAACTGGTTATTCGCTTGACGCAAACGGCGACACACAGACAGGCCATCTTCACCCGGCAACATCAGATCCAGTACCATCAGGTGAAAGGCTTCACGCGCGAGTAAGCGATCCATTTGCTCGGCATTGGCCACACTGCGTACCTGAAAACCTTGCTCGGTCAGGTAGCGTTCCAGTAGCGAGCGCAGACGCATATCATCATCCACCACTAGAATTTTATAGTTCTCTTGCATGCTAAGCCCTCAATGCTGATCGTTGCCCGGCCATGGATTGACCGTCACTTATATCATACTGAATTTTGCCACAATTGAATGTCAGACCGCGTGTTTGTCTGTCACCACATGCGGAGTAAATTGTTACCGAGTGTTGCCTCGACAAGCTTGTCCGCTTCTTGTAGTTTCCTGAACAAGGTTATATCGCGCGACGCCGAATGGCTAGCGAAAGGAGAGGTAACGTGAAAACCAAATTGGTGACCCGAGAGGGGTTTAACGCGCTCAAAGCCGAGCACGATTACCTGTGGCACGAACGACGCCCAGAAGTGACCAAAATTGTCAGCTGGGCCGCCAGTTTAGGTGATCGCTCAGAAAACGCTGACTACACCTACAATAAGCGGCTGTTACGTCAAATTGACCGTCGCGTCCGTTATCTGCGCAAACGCCTCAATGACTTAACCATTGTTGATTACGCGCCAGAACAAGAAGGACGGGTCTTTTTTGGCGCCTGGGTGGAAATAGAAAACGAGGCCGGCGACACCAAGCAATTTCGAATCGTTGGCCCTGATGAGATTTATGAACGTAAAGATTACATTTCTATCGATGCCCCTATGGCGCGGGCGCTATTAAAAAAAGCCGTTGATGACGAAGTGGTGGTCTCAACCCCTGAAGGTGAAAAGCAGTGGTTTGTGAATACCATTACCTACCCAAAGCCCAATGACACCGACGCTCAGTAATCACGGAGGGAACCTTCGCCTCCATCGCGGTCAAAAATGCTATCCCTTGGCAGGGTATCCCCTGCCGTGCTTGTAGAGAAAAGGAAACACATGCACACATCCATTACACAAACCCTGGCGCACGAACTCAATGTCGCACCAGGTCAAGTTAAGACAGCGGTTGAGCTGCTTGACGATGGTAACACTGTCCCTTTTATCGCTCGCTATCGTAAAGAAGCGACCCAGGGCCTGGATGACTCGCAGTTGCGTACCCTAGAAACGCGATTGGTCTATCTTCGCGAATTGGATGCCCGGCGCGACACCATCCTCAAATCGATTGACGAACAAGGCAAACTCACCGAGAGCCTGCGCCGCGATATTCTCGCCGCGGAGAGTAAAAACCGCCTAGAAGATCTCTATCTGCCTTACAAACCCAAGCGCCGAACCAAAGGACAGATCGCGATTGAAGCCGGCCTCGCCCCCTTGGCCGACACCTTATGGCAAGATGCCTCGCACGACCCTGACACGCTTGCCGAGCAATACATCAATGCTGAAAAGGGCGTCGCCGATACCAAAGCGGCACTCGAGGGGGCCCGCGCCATCATGATGGAACGCCTCGCTGAGGATGCGAGCTTACTTGAGGCGCTGCGCCAATACCTTAAGCAATATGCGGTGCTACGCGCCACTGTGATTGCGGGTCAGGAAGAGAAAGGGGCAAAGTTCAAAGACTACTTTGCCCACCAAGAGCCGATTGCCAAAGTGCCCTCTCACCGCGCGCTGGCGATGCTACGTGGTCGCAATGAAGGCGTACTGCAGCTGGCGCTGGTTGCCGACCCCGACCAAGCACCAGACAGCAAGCAAAGCGTATGCGAAACCATGATTGCTCAGCATTACCAGCTGTCTTTAGGCACCGCACCGGCTGACCGTTGGCGCAAGCAGGTGATTGCCTTTGCGTGGCGGGTAAAAATCTTGATGCACCTCGAGACAGAGTTCATGGCCAATCTGAAAGAGCGCGCGGAAAATGATGCCATTGATGTGTTTGCGGCGAACTTAAAAGATGTATTGATGGCTGCACCGGCTGGCCCTCGCTGCACCATGGGGATAGACCCAGGCCTACGTACCGGCTGTAAAGTGGCGGTGGTGGATGGCACGGGCAAACTGCTCGACACCGCCACGATTTATCCCACCGCGCCTAAACACGATATTGAAGGGGCAAGCAAAACCCTGCGCCGTTTTATTGATCGCCATGGCGTGAACTTGATTGCCGTCGGCAATGGCACCGCCTCGCGTGAAACGGAACACTTTGTCACCAACATGCTCAAGCAAGCCGACTTAAGCATTCAAACCGTGATGGTCAGTGAAGCCGGTGCCTCGGTTTATTCGGCGTCAGAGCTGGCAGCCAATGAGTTTCCCGATCTCGATGTCTCGCTACGTGGCGCGGTTTCCATTGCCCGTCGCTTGCAAGACCCCCTCGCCGAGCTGGTTAAAATTGATCCTAAATCGATTGGCGTCGGTCAGTATCAGCACGATGTCTCTCAAAGTCAGCTTGCCAAAAAGCTCGATGCCGTGGTGGAAGACTGTGTGAACGCCGTAGGGGTTGATCTAAATATCGCGTCCGCACCACTTCTCACCCGGGTGGCAGGCCTTAGCCAAACCATGGCACAAAACATTGTTGCCTTTCGCGATGAAAATGGCCGATTTGGCGATCGTAAAACACTGCTGAAAGTGCCGCGCCTTGGCCCGAAAGCCTATGAGCAATGTGCTGGCTTTTTACGGGTAATGGATGGCGCGAACCCGCTGGATCGCTCAGGTGTCCACCCAGAAACCTACCCTTTGGTTAAACAAATCGCCCAAAAGACCGGCAAGGCCATCGATGCCTTGGTGGGCAATTCGGGTATGCTACAAAGCTTAAACGCAAGCGATTATGCCACCGAGGCCTTTGGACAGATCACGGTCACCGACGTACTGAACGAGCTGGCCAAGCCGGGCCGCGATCCGCGTCCTGAGTTTAAAACCGCCACCTTTGCCGAGGGCGTGAATCAGATCAGTGACTTAAAACCAGGTATGCAACTCGAAGGCGTGGTCACTAACGTCACGCACTTTGGCGCATTCGTCGATATCGGCGTCCACCAAGATGGCCTCGTGCACATCTCCGCCCTATCAAACCGCTTTATTAGCGATCCCCGCGACGTGGTGAAAGCCGGTGATGTGGTGAAAGTGAAAGTCATGGAGGTGGATGCGCCGCGCAAACGCATTGGGTTATCGATGCGCCTCGACGATACCCCAGCCGCGAGCGAAACCACAGTTGCCGCCCCTAAGCAGCGTGAGAAAAGTCCGAAAAAGCGCCAGGAAAAACCCGCCACAATGGGCAGCATGGCGGATGCCTTTGCCCGCGCCAAGCGCTCTTAGCCAAGCAAAAAGCCCCGCGATAATACGCGGGGCTTTGACGTCAATCGGCTCAACGGAAAGCGCTTAAATCACGATCAGCACTTCTGAGGGCATATTCGCCACGGTCGCTTGCTGATAGCGCATGGCGACGACTGCACGCGTTTGCTCGAACCTTTTCAGCTCTTCCACTTTTTCAAGCACTTCTTCCGGCATTTTCAACCCCAGCGGGTAGCCGTTGTCTTTACGTGCTTGCTCTCCAGGCTCGGTACGTGCCATGGCGTCGACACGACCGGCAATGTTCGCCCCATCGTAATCAGCGTCAGACAAAGACTCGCGACTGTAGTCGAGCGAATAGTTAGGGTGCTGTGACGGATCCCAAGATGAGCGGCCGAGCTGCTTGCCTTGATCGGTGGCCGCTTTGCCGTGTTCTGGCTCTGGGGCTTGCTTGGTGGGGACGATTTTTTCGCGCATGCGATTGTCCCGCGCAACTTGCTCGGTTGGCGGGTTCACCGATGGCGCGACAGTTGGGATACTGACGCTTGCTGGCGATATATTCATCTGATGCTACCTCCCAACATCAGCTGAAGGCCTAATTGTCAGTGCGGCCTCGTCTCCTTATAGTTTAGACGACAACCGCGAGTATGGTGCCTATTGTGCCCAACGCAGACAAAAATTGTCCCGCACTATAGGCCGTATCATCGTTTTCTTTCACTTTTTCCGGGTGGTCCATGCCCAACGCACCATAGGTAAAGGATTCAACCGATGATTTCTCTTCTGGCTTTTTAACACCTTCAGCGTTTTTCGCTGCTTTCACATCTTTGCTTTCTTTTGCTGCCTCAGCAGCAGAAAGCTTTTCAACAGGCTTCGCTTCTTTCGTATCTTTGGCCGCGTTGTCCGCATTTTGTTGCGGCTGTGTCGGCGCTTTTGGCTTCATCGTTTGTTGATGATACGCCTGAGACTGCCCAACGTTACCTACGTTCATTATGGTCTCTCCTAATGTCAGAGCAAGTGACATAGTTAACTTATCGGCAGAACCATGACAGGATTTAGTCAATTCTACCAAAAAACGATCCGCGCACACTATTTGGGCGGCAAGTTTTTGCCTAAAAAGGCAAGTAGCTTGTCCACCACTTCGTCAGGCTCCGTCACAAAGGGGGCATGAGCACTGTGTGCTAATACCTCGCATTGTGAGTGAGGCGCCAACGCAGACACCGCTTCCGCCACCGACGCAGGCACCAAACCGTCTAGCCGCCCGTATAACCGTAACCAAGGCACAGTGATCGCCTCACAATGTTGGCGAAGATCTGTGGTTGCCAGCATCGACAATCCATCTGCCAAAGCACGAGGGTCGGGCGCCGGCCGCGAAAACACCGCTTGTTTGAGCGCTTTCACATCTTTTCTCGCCGTGGGTGACCCCATGGCTTGCAGCGCCATGAAGCGCTCCACCGTTTGCGAAAAATCACGCTCAAGTTGGTCGGCAAAGTCGGTCAATACTGCCGGCTTGATTCCGCGCCATCCTGGCTCTGCAACAAACTTGGGTGAACTGGCCACGGTGACTAAACCACTCATACGCTGTGGCGATAAGTATGCCGCCTGTGTGGCGACTAACCCGCCCAGCGACCAACCGATCCAAGTTGCATGCGCTGGTGATTCTTTAAGCAACAGTTGTGCCAGTTTCTCTATATTAAGATCCGGTTGGTGGGCGCTGTGGCCGAAACCTGGTAGGTCAACACAGTGAACACGGTAATGCGCGGTCAGGTAAGGCAGTAACAGCGACCAAACAGCACTGTTCATCCCCCAGCCGTGAATGAGAACCAGATCGGGGCCTTGACCATAAGATTGCCAATCACATAACGCCATGCTTTACACTGCCTTGGTTGCTTTTCAATCAAGGTGCCTATGATACCAGCAATCAACCCACGGCGCTTGACGCGTTGGCTGACCCATTGGAGAGGCAAGATCTTGCCCTTGCAATGCCCTGTTTGCCACTTATCACTGGCGACCACGTCGGTGGGGGCCACACAGGCTTTGTGTTGCGACGCATGCTGGGACGCCCACTATCAATATCATCTTTGCCAGTGTTGCGGTTTGCCGGTGACCGACTCCCAAGCGCGATGCGGTGCCTGCCTGAGCCACCCACCGGCGTGGGATCACCTGTTTGCCATCAGCGCTTACCATGATCCCTTGCCGCAACTTGTCCATGCATTCAAATACCAGCAGGCCTTCGAGTTGGCCTTGCCATTTGCACGCCAGTTAAGCGAGCGTATCCTTCATCCCGCTCCCGTGCTGCTTCCTGTCCCTCTGCATTGGCGGCGTCGCTGGCAACGCGGCTTTAATCAAAGTGTGCATTTAGCTTGGGCGCTGGCCGACCACCTTGATACTCAAGTTGTCGATAACGTTTTAGTCCGACATCGCCATACTGCGCCACAACAAGGTTTAAGCCGACAGGCGCGGCTCTCTAATCTGAAATATGCGTTTGCGATCAGGGGCGAGCTGCCAAGTTCGCATGTGGCGATTGTTGATGATGTGGTCACGACTGGACAAACGGTGTCACAACTGTGCCGGTTATTACGCCGTGCGGGAGCAGAAACGATCGATATTTACTGTTTGGCACGTACCGATCTACCCTAACGGAAAGCGTGCTATCCATGCTCATAAAGTAGCCACATGCTTCAAGGGGTGATAGCCAACGCAAACCGGAGTACACTGTATAAAACACACTGGATTAGTCAGGTATTTGTCGTGTCAGAAGTCAATATTTCAGAAAATGCACAAAGCCACTTTGTGAAGCTGCTTGAGCAGCAGCCCGAGGGCACCAATATTCGCGTGTTTGTGGTTAACCCAGGCACGCCAAACGCCGAGTGCGGTGTTTCTTATTGCCCACCCGAAGCGATAGAAAGCAGCGATACCGAACTTAAGTTCAACGGCTTTTCTGCCTTTATCGATGAAATGAGCCTGCCATTTCTAGACGAAGCGGAAATCGACTTTGTCACCGATAAAATGGGTTCACAGCTGACGCTGAAAGCACCAAATGCGAAAATGCGTAAAGTCGCCTCCGATGCCCCCTTGATGGAGCGGGTTGATTACGTGATTCAAAGCCAAGTTAACCCACAGCTTGCCAGCCATGGCGGCCATGTGAACTTGATAGAAATCACCGATGATGCGGTTGCGATTTTGCAATTCGGTGGCGGCTGTAATGGCTGCTCGATGGTGGACGTTACCCTAAAAGAAGGGATCGAAAAGCAGTTGCTGGCTGAGTTTAGCGGCGAGTTAAACGGCGTGCGTGATGTGACTGAGCATGCCCGTGGCGATCATTCTTACTACTAATAAACGCCGTCTCCTATCGCAAAAACAGGCCAAATGGCCTGTTTTTTTTTCATTAGCCTCAGTGCGTGACGTGAAAAAAGCTATCCCGTCGCCAATGGTAAACAAAGCACACCGCAAGACTGAGCCCTCTTAGCGCCATAAAAGTAAGCATCGCTAACCACAGTGCATGATTGCCCCACCCTTGCGCTAACCACCATGCCGCAAAAAAACCTGCGGTGGCGACAAACATCCCATTGCGCATGTCTTTACCCCGCGTGGCACCAATAAAAATACCATCCAGCAAAAAGCACCACATCGATACCAAAGGCATGGCCACCAGCCAAGGTAAATAACGTGCCGCTTGGTCACGCACCGCCTCGATATCGGAAATCAGCGCAATAATGTGATGGCCTGCCACACCAAACGCCAGCGTGATCGCCAAGCAAATCACCAACGACCAAAAAGTGCTGCCTATGAGTGACACTAACAGCTCAGACTTACTCTGCGCGCCAATCGCTTTACCGACCATTGCCTCCATTGCATAAGCAAAACCGTCCATTGCAAAGGAAATCAGCATCAGAAAGCTCATCAACACCGCATTGGCGGCCACAATCTCGTCACCAAGCGTAGCCCCTTGGAAGGTCATGAAGGTAAACGCCAACTGCAAGCTAAGGCTACGTAAAAAGATGTCTCGATTAAGCTTTAGCAAGCGGCTCATCTCAGTCAGCCCGCGCTCAAATACCGACCGAACGGTCGGTAACTGACGCGACTGCCAGATACCTTTGACAAAATAGAGCCCCAGCATGAGGCCGAGATAATCGGCAACCACACTCGCCGCTGCGGCCCCTTCGACTTTCATATCGAGGCCCACCACAAACAGCAGATCAAGGATAATATTGGCACTGTTAACCACAATCAGTAGCCACATCGGCTGGCGCGCATTTTGGGCCCCCAGTAGCCAGCCCATGATCACCAAGTTCATCAAGGTCGCCGGTGCACTAAAGATCCGAATGGAGAAATACTGGCTCGCATAGTGTTTCACCTCAGCGCTGGCATCACTAAAGTGCATCACCCCCTCTAAAATAGGCACATGCAGTGCGATTAACAGTACAGCCAGCAAGCCCGCTAAGGTCGCCCCACGCACAAAGGTCGCCGCCAGCTCACGGTTATCACTCGCGCCATAGGCTTGCGCGGTAAACCCGGTGGTCGCCATACGCAAAAAGCCCAACAGCCAAAAGGTGACATTTATCATGGTGCTGCCAACCGCCACACCACCTAAATACCATGCATGGTCTAAATGGCCGATCACCGCGGCATCCACTAACCCTAATAACGGAACGGTGATATTGGAGATCACCATAGGTAAAGCCAGCGATAAGACCCGCCAGTGAAGCTCACGCTGGGTTAAAGACTGCCACATACTTCCTCGATTTGAATTTTAAATGATCTGCACTGCGTTTGAGAGATCGTCTATTTTTGATAAAGAACACGATTGCATCTACAAGCGATAACATCCTTGGGTAGCCCTTATGGGTGCAGCAGTGTACCATTGCGACAATCTCATCGACGAGCGGCCATTGTATTGCGCCAGTGACACGACGTCAGTTGCACTGCGCCAGTTGCACTGCGCTAACTAGCGCTCATCACCTCTGTGAATAAGGAAAGGTTATGCGTGTATTTTTTGCCTGTGTGTTGGTGGTATTGCTAGCGGGTTGCTCGAAAGTGACCAAGCAAAACTACGATCAGCTCGAAGTGGGCATGAGTTATGACGTGGTTGTGAGTCACATTGGCGAGCCTAGCCAATGCGACGACACCATGGGCTTAACACACTGTGTATGGGGCGGCGATGGTAAACATATCAAAGTCTCGTTTGTCGCCGACAAAGCCACCGTGTTGTCGGCGAAAGGGCTAAAGTAGCCTCTCAATAGCGCAACGCGTGGTCGGCAAGCAACACCACAAAGGTCGCGAAGATATGCCATATCGAGAACTTAAAGGTCTGCCACGCGATGCCTTTTTGCGACTGGGTTTTCAGTCGCCAAGCGTAGCCGACAAAGACCAGATTTAAGGTGGTCGCCCCCACCAGATACAGCCAACCACTCATCCCGGTCAGCCAAGGTAAAATGCCCACGATGACCAGCAGTAGGGTGTAAAGCAAGACCATGGTTTGGGTAAACCCTACCCCGTGAGTGACAGGCAGCATCGGTACATCGGCTTTGGCATAGTCATGGCGGCGATGTATTGCTAACGCCCAAAAGTGAGGCGGCGTCCAAGTAAATATGATCATCACCAGCAGTAGCGCATGGGCGTGAAGCTCTCCGGTCACCGCGGTCCAGCCAAGCAATGGCGGCATCGCACCGGCCAAACCGCCAATCACGATATTTTGCGGGGTCGCGGGTTTAAGCCACTGGGTATACACCAACGCATACCCGACCAGGCTGGCAAACGTTAACCAGGCGGTGAGCGGGTTCAGCCACCAGCAAGCAATAAAACCGCTCACCATCAGCACCACGGCAAAGGCCAACGCGGCGCCTTGACTGACTCGCCCCTCAGCAACGGGACGATGGCGGGTGCGCTGCATTTTCGTATCAATTTTCCAATCGATAACGTGATTAAACACCGCCGCCGCACTGGCTTGCGCACCAATGCCAAATAATCCCACCAGCACCGCCGACCAAGGTGGCCAACCTGGGGTTGCCAAACACATGCCCACCAACGCGGTGAGAAGCAACATGGCAACCACACGCGGTTTGGTCAGCTCGTAATAATCACGCCAATTGGCGCCAGCAGGTGTCGAAACACTAGCGGTACGTTGAAACTGTGCCATCACGGGCTCCTTGTCGGGTCGACGGTGAAAGACATAAAAATCGGGTGAGGAGTAATGTGGCCAACAGCGACAATCCACCGAGGTTATGCGCCACCGCCACACTCAGCGGCAGTAATGCGACCACATTGGTCACCCCCAGCGTAATTTGCATCGCCAACACACCACTCACCGTCATTGCCAGCGCGCGCGCCCCAACACGCCACAGCATCCATGCCCAAGCGAGCACTAATGCGGTGACCACCATGGCGCCAAGACGGTGGGAGGCATGGATAGTCACCCGCTCGGCATGGTTAAGCACGCCAAACTGATAGGTGTCGCTAAGCGGACTGACGGGATGAAAGGCGGAAGGGGTGAAAAGCTGCCACCAAGGGCTTTCGCAGATAGGTAGCTGGGTGCACACAGTGGCGGCATAGTTGGCGGAGGTCCAACCGCCGAGCCCGATTTGAACAATCACCGCGACCATAGCCAACGTGCCCACGCGGCGCGCCGATGACGACATTGCAATCACCGGCAACCGGCATGCGCCTGTCGCCACCGTCAGCCAAACCAGCAAGCATACGGTAGTAAAACCACCGAGTAAGTGCGCCATCACCACCACCGGCATTAAACTTAGGGTCACCGTCCACATCCCTAGGGCCGCTTGCGCGACGACCACCACACTGAGCAAGGTAGTTAGAGCGCGGAACGCCCGATAGTCAGGACGTCGCCAGCTGATCCAGGCCAACGCAAAAATCGCCAGCCCGAGGGTGCCGGCCACATAACGGTGCAGCATTTCATTCCACGCTTTGTTGATATCAATGGGCGCATCTGGGAAACGCGACATGGCGACCGATTGCGCGCTTTCACTAGCGGGCACGGCCAAATGGCCATAGCATCCAGGCCAGTCTGGACAGCCAAGCCCCGCTTCAGTAAGACGGGTAAACGCGCCGAGGCCGACCACCAGCACGGCCAGTATCAGTGTCGATAAGACGGCGAGTTGGTAGTGACGCGTTGCCATAATCAGCCTACCTTAGACAATTTAAGGAGCCGTTTGAGGTCGCGTAACAAGCCTTTGCCTTGCGCGACCCACTTGGTTTTATCATCACTGACCGGATAGGCCAGCACCACATTATTCATCGGATCGCTAAGATAGATGGTATTTTTATCAAACGCTTGCTGCTGCCATGCCCGCGCTTGCTCTGTGGTCAGGGTTTGCCATGTCAGTACCTCCGGCGCGTTAGGGGTCGAGCTTGTCAGTACCACGCTACTGACCCGATCGCGCTCTTTGCCGACCGCAATCGGAATTTGTGTTAACTGAAACAGCGCTTGCTCGCACACAGAGTCACATTGCTCTGGCACCCGATAAATCAACCGCCACTGGCCTTGCTCAGGTAACCAATTCAAGGTCGCCGGCTCAGTGAGAAACTGTCCGTAATTGGTGACCCCTTTTTCATACCAACTTTGCTCCAACACCAATTTCGCCACCACCACGGGCAGGACAAAGATGCCAATCAAAGCCACGAGCGTCATGCGTCCTTTCACACCGCTTCCCTCTGTTTAGTTTTGTACCACCAGATGCCCGCGCCAATACTGACCGCGAGCGCCATTAACGCCCACTGCAAGGCATAGCCATAATGTTTTACTGGCGGCATCACCACCGGCTGCCACACCGGTGTCACCCCCGCTTGCGCCAAGGCATCTGTGCTCGGCGTGGTCACATCCACCAGTTTTTCTGCCCGTATCAACCACTGCGCTTCCAGCGCGGGCATTTGAGCCTTAAGTGCTTGTAAGTCAATGCGCTGCACCCGAGCGGGCCACTTATGCGATGTCGTTTCTTTCTTGAGCACCACCCGCCTGGACGGTGTATCAATAAAGCCAGACAGCTGATAGCGCGACGCCAACGCGGGTACCGCCGGCAAGGCACGCACAGCAGGCGCGGCCACCCAACCCAATTCCACCAGCCACCATCGCGATGGCTGCTGGTTTGGAATGAAGGGAAGAAAAAGGCGATAGCCTACGCGACCTTGGTGGGTCTGATTATCGAGCCACACGGCAAACTCGGGGCGAAACTGGCCATCGATCGCCAGAAATTGCCCTTTTTGCACCGCGCTTGCGAGTGAACCTGGTGCTTGATTGGCCTCAAACTGTGCCAGATGTTGGGCTTTTTGCTCGCCACGCGTCCATTGCCAATGGCTTAACTTGACGAGCAGCAAGACCACAACCACAGTCAATATCAGAAACCCCATTCGCCGTCCTTGTTTCATGATTACCTATTGCGCTAAGGAGCGCTTATGTTGGTCAAAGCCATTCTGATTTGTTTACTGATTTTTATTCTGTTTAATCTCTTCCGTGCCTTGCCGGTGCTACTAAAAGGCGATAGCGCTGTGCCTTTGTCACGTTATCTCGGTCGGCGTGTGCTGTTTTCCGTGGTTGTCTTCGTGTTATTGCTGATTGCGCTATCCATGGGCTGGATTGCCCCCAACCCGCGCCCTTACTGAGCTACAAGATATACACAAAGACAAACAGGCATAGCCAGACCACATCGACAAAGTGCCAATACCAGGCACTGGCTTGAAAGCCAAAGTGATGTTCAGGGCTAAAATGCCCACGCATCACACGCAGCCACACCACCAACAGCATAATGGTACCCAAGGTCACGTGTAGGCCATGAAAGCCGGTTAATAAATAGAAGGTGTTGCCATACACCCCGGAGTCGAGCCGCAGATTCATTTCTTGATAGGCGTGCACATACTCTTCGCCTTGAAAGAACATAAACAGCGCCCCAAGCAGCACTGTCACCAGTAAAAAGCCTTTCAATCGCTCACGTTGATTTTTTTCAATCGCGGTATGGGCAATATGGAGCGTGACCGATGAAGTGAGTAGGATCAGCGTGTTAAGTAAGGGCAGTCCCATTGCCGGCATCGCAGTGGTTTCAATCCCTCCAGGCGTGAGGGTCAACGGCCACTGGGCGACAAAATCTGGCCACAGCACCGCCGCGGTCATCGCGTTATTGCTCGCACCACCCAGCCAAGGGACGGCGATAAAGCGGGCATAAAAGAGCGCGCCGAAGAAGGCACCAAAAAACATTACCTCAGAGAAAATAAACCAGCTCATTCCTTGGCGAAAAGAACGGTCCATTTGCGCTGAGTAAAGCCCTTGCATGGATTCGCGGATCACGTCGCGAAACCAGCCAGTGAGCATAATCAAAATAAGCACAGTGCCAGCCAGTAACAGCCAAGGACCGTTGCCACCAAATAAACCGCCCACCGTGGCACCTGCACCAGCGGCAATCAAAAACAGCGCCACCGCACCCACGATCGGCCAAATACTCGCGGCAGGGACATAATAACGTTCAGGCGTCGCCATGATCGCCTCCTTATTCCTTGGCGCTGGCAGTCACATCAAACAAAGTGTAAGCCAGCGTTAAGTGGTTAATATCGTCCGGCAACTCAGGATCCACGTAAAAGATCAGCGGTAAAGAGGCATCCTCGCCACGCGGCAATGGCTGACGGTTAAAACAAAAGCATTCAATTTTGTTTAAGTACTGTGCGGCTAAACCCGGCGAGACCGAAGGCACGGCTTGGCCAATGGTGTCATAGCGTGCGTTGTTCGTTGCGAGATAATTAATCGTGTGGGTCTCACCCGGGTGCACTTTCATCTGGTTGACTTGGGGCTCGAACGTCCAGCGCATCCCCGGGTTGATATAGGCGATAAACTCGATGGTCACCAAGCGGTCTTGGTCAATGCCCGCACTGGATGCGGCCGCCTCGTTATCGGTTTTGCCGTTGATCCCTGTCACCTCACAGAACACGTCATACAAAGGTACTAAGGCAAACGCAAAGCCAAACATGGCCACCGCTAACAACAATAATCGACGAGCGGAGCGGGTTGATTTAGTGACCATCTCGCACCTCCTTGAGATCAGGCGGTGTCTCAAAGGTGTGATACGGTGCGGGCGATGGCACGGTCCATTCTAGCCCTTCGGCGCCATCCCAAGGCTTGGCAGCCGCTGGGGCGCCACCACGCGCGCACTTAACCACGACGACCAAGAAGATGAGTTGCGATAAACCAAAGGCAAAGCCACCGATGCTGACAATGGCGTTTACGTCCGCAAACTGCAGGGCATAATCGGGGATCCGGCGCGGCATCCCCGCCAGCCCCAGAAAGTGCATGGGGAAGAAAAGCACATTGACCGAAATCACCGAACACCAGAAGTGCCACTTGGCCAAGGTTTCATTAAACATATGGCCCGTCCACTTAGGGAGCCAGTAGTAAGCCGCGGCCATAATCGAGAACACAGCGCCCGAAACCAGCACATAGTGGAAATGTGCGACCACAAAATAGGTGTCGTGATACTGAAAATCGACCGGGGTGATCGCCAGCATCAAGCCAGAAAAACCACCGATGGTGAACAGCACAATAAAGGCAATCGCAAACAACATAGGCACTTCAAAGGTCAAGGAACCCCGCCACATGGTGGCGACCCAGTTAAAGACCTTCACCCCAGTGGGCACAGAGATCAGCATGGTACAGAACATGAAAAATAATTCGGCAAACACCGGCATCCCGGTGGTGAACATATGGTGCGCCCATACTAAAAAGCTTAACCCCGCAATCGAGGCGGTGGCGTATACCATCGAGCTATAGCCGAACAGGCGCTTGCGCGAGAACGCAGGGACGATTGCCGAGATAATGCCAAAGCTTGGCAAAATCATGATGTAGACCTCGGGGTGACCAAAGAACCAGAAAATATGCTGGAACAAAACCGGGTCGCCGCCCCCCGCGGCATCAAAAAAGCTGGTACCAAAGTACTTATCGGTCAGCACCATGGTGGCGGCCCCTGCCAATACCGGCATCACCGCAATCAACAAAAAGGCCGTGATTAGCCAAGTCCAAACAAACAGCGGCATTTTCATGTAGGTCATGCCCGGCGCGCGCATATTGGTGATGGTGACAATCACATTGATAGCGCCCATGATCGAGCTTATCCCCATAATATGCAGGGCAAACACAAACAGGCCGGTACTGTCTGGGCTATAAGTGGTCGACAGCGGCGCGTAAAACGTCCAGCCAAAGTTAGGGCCGCCACCTTCCATAAACAAGGAGCCAATCAGCAGTAAGAACGCAAACGGCAGGATCCAAAAGCTCCAGTTATTCATCCGTGGCAGCGCCATGTCCGGAGCCCCTATCATCATTGGCACCATCCAGTTAGCCAAACCGGTAAACGCGGGCATCACCGCGCCAAACACCATGATCAGGCCGTGTACTGTGGTCATTTGGTTGAAAAAGTTAGGCTCAACCAGTTGCAGGCCGGGCTGGAAAAGCTCAGCGCGGATCACCATCGCCATCGCCCCACCCAGTAAAAACATGGTGAAGCTAAAAATCAGATACATGGAGCCAATATCTTTGTGGTTGGTGGTCAACACCCAACGCATGATCCCACGCGGTTTATGGTGATGATCGTCATGCAAGGTATCTGGGGTAGTATCTGTCATCACGCGCTCCTAAAGATCTTCACCTGACTTCACCGCGTTGATTTGCGCAGCTTGTACGGTATCACCGGTGTCATTGCCCCACGCATTGCGCTCGTAGGTCACCACCGCCGCCAATTCTTTGAGCGACAGTTGCGGACCAAACGCTTGCATGGCGGTGCCTGCCTTACCGTTGACGACGATATCGATATGGTCGACCAATCTATCCGGCTGAATGGCAATCTCAGCGCCGGCCAACGCAGGGAACACGCCCGGCATCCCTTGTCCTTCGCTTTGGTGACACATGCCACAGCGGCTGTCATACACCTGCTTGCCTAGCGCCATCAGCTCATCCATCGGCATTTCCATGTCCAGCAAGCGTTGCTCTTCTTCGCGCGCTTTCTGCTGCGCTAGGGCCGTTTTTTGCACCCAAGCATCAAATTCCTCTTGAGGCTTGGCGATCACCACAATCGGCATAAAGCCGTGGTCTTTACCGCACAGCTCTGCACATTGGCCGCGATAAATGCCGGGCTTATCAATTTTGGTCCACGCCTCATTGATAAAGCCGGGGTTAGCATCTTTTTTCACCGCAAAGGCAGGCACCCACCACGAATGAATCACATCTTGCGAAGTAATCAAAAAGCGCACCTTACGCCCGACTGGCAACACCAGCGGCTGGTCGACCTCGAGCAAATAAGTGTCCCGCTTTTGTCTCTCATTGCGGATTTGTTCAGGACTTGAGGCAAGCAGTGAAAAGAAGGCAACGTCATGGTCAAAATAGCGGTAATGCCACTTCCATTGTGATCCCGTTACCTGCACCGTGAGTTCCGGCTCGGTAGTGTCTTCCATATCGAGTAACACCTGGGTGGCCGGAATCGCCATGCCCACCAAAATTAAAAACGGCACGAGCGTCCACGCAATTTCTACCTTGGTACTTTCATGAAATGAGGCAGGCTTCGCGCCTTTGGATTTACGGTGACGGATGATGGCCCAAAACATCACCCCAAACACCAGTACGCCAATCGCGACACAGATGTAGAAAATGGTCATATGCAGGTCATACACCTGCTGGCTGATGGCCGTCACCCCTTGGGTGAGATTCCAGCCTTCGCGCTCTGTGGCTACTGCACCGCCACTGAACATTGTTAAACTCAGCGCTAGGATTCGTCTTTGGTGCCTCAGCACGGCTCCCTCCTGCCTCACGGCATCAATGCAAAGCCTTACTGCTTGTCGCCACATATCAACGTCGCACGCTGTTATAGCGGTCAGAGTAGCGATATCAGCAAGCCGTCGTTAAGGAAAAACCTCGATACAGCTGGTCACAACCATTAACGTTTTATTTACATTCAATTTAGGAGAGGTTTGCCCAAAGGACAAAAAAACAGAGGGAAAAAGATTGTGATGCCAAGCACATACTGATGCTCAACACAGTAAGCAGGGGGCCGCCATGGCATCAGATTTCGATATGTAGCACCACCGGCGTAAAGCGGAGGCGATAGCGAGGCATCGCGGCCAGTGCACGCTGCCATAGACGCCACCGGGGGCACGGCTTATCGAGCGGAGATTTTTCTTCCACGCGACACGCCCAAGGTAACGCATTAATAATCGCCATTCTGGGGTCGGTGAACCCATGTTGATAGTGCTCACAGCCGAGTTTTTGACCCATTCGGGTATGACATTTATCCCCCGCTAAGACCAAGCAAGCCTCCAGTTGAGGAAAATAACGGCTAATGTGGTGGCAAAAGGCAGAAATTTCTTGGTTAGTGCACTCTAACAAGGCTTGATCGCAAATCAGCATGGTGGGATGACCTGCCGGCACCGCCAACTGCGCCAGCCAATCAAGCTGCTTGACCGAGCCTTGCACCATGCGAAAACGCTCACTGGTATGAAACAAGCGCTCTCGCCAGAGCAGGGTTTCGTCTACGTCCACTTCCAACCAGCGACAGCGGCCGTTATCTAGTCGATAAAAACGGGTATCGAGTCCGCCACCCACGTTAATAATCCACGCAGTGGGATGCTGGGCTAAGAATTGTTTTACAATCGCGTCACATTGACTGGTCAGCGTGGCATAGAGAAGCTGGGTTTGATCTAGGTTGTGCCAATCGCATTCAGGCTGCAACACGCACCCCTGGCAGGCAGCCGCCGCCATGGGATCATAGATCACGCCGTCGTCAGTCAGGCTCTCACGACTGCGCAGCCACATTGGCTTAAATAGCTTACTGGGAACAGAATGCTGTTGTGTACGCACGGACACCTCCACACACGATAATCACTGATGATAATAATTATCGTTTAACTGAGCAAGAATGCAAAGGTGTTTTTTTAACCGCGTTCCAATGGCGGACGCTATCGCCCGCCACGGTCAAGATCACATCCAGTCGGTATTGCGGATCACCCCCACAGCAACGCCTTCAATCGTCAGCGATTGTGCGGTCAAATCCACCGAAATTGGCATAAATTCATCGTTTTCAGCATGAAGTACCACTTGTGCGCCTTTCTTCTCAAGCCGTTTAACCGTCACATCATCATCGACACGGGCAACCACCACCTGGCCGTTATGCACATCTTGCGTTTTGTGGACGGCGAGCAAATCACCGTCGAGAATACCAATGTCTTTCATGCTCATGCCATTGACACGAAGTAGGAAGTCCGCATTGGGCTTGAACAGAGCAGGATCGACCTGATAGTGGCTTTCGACGTGCTCTTGCGCCAGTATCGGCTCACCGGCAGCAACACGCCCAATTAAAGGCAGCCCTTGCTCTTCCGGCGTCACCACCTCTTCTTCACTGATCAAACGAATACCACGTGATGCCCCTGGAATGATTTCCAACACACCTTTACGGGCCAAGGCTTTTAAATGCTCCTCTGCGGCATTCGCCGAACGAAAACCCAATTGACGGGCGATTTCGGCACGGGTCGGGGGCATTCCTGTTTCTTCAATGTGGGCTTTAATCAAATCGAAGATTTGTTGCTGTCTCGCGGTTAACGGCTTCATGCTCTTACCTGTCTTTTTATACAGTTAACTGTGAGTATATCCAGTAAAATGCAGCTTGAAAAGCACTAATTAACGCCACGAGAAGCCGATCTCATTATCGCGAATATCGTCGATTACGCGCAGGCTAATGGCAAATCTCGACCTTTGTTTGCAAGTTCGCGGCACTTTTCTGCTATCCTTGGCGCGCATTTTGAATTTGAGGCACTGACAATCATGGCTCTCTGGCAAAAGATTTATTACAAGCTATTGAATTTGCCGCTTTCTGCCTGGGTAAACACCCAATGTATTCCCTCTGAACCGGTCGAACAGCTTAATCTGTCACTCGCACGCCCTATTGTGTATGTGTTGCCGTTTCAGTCTCACACCGATTTATTAACCTTACGGCGCACCTGCTTACGCCAGGGGTTGCCCGATCCGTTAACGCCCTTGACCATTGGCGATGTCACTTTGCCGCGCTACGTGTTTATTAGCCACGGACGCAAGGTGTTTTCTGGGGATGACGATCTGCCTGCGCGCTCGCTCGCGCATTTTAAAGACTTACTTCACTTACACCGCCAAGATAGCGAATTAGATATCCAGCTCGTCCCAGCCTCCGTGCTATGGCAGCGCGATCCGGGCAATGAGACCCAGCGCCACCAAGCGATTCTGCGGGCGATGAATGGACCAGAAAAACTGTGGACCATCCTCACCCGTGGCCGCGATGGCATGGTGCGACTTAGCCAAGCGGTATCGCTACGCTATATGGCCGATAAGCACGGCACCGACCAGGCTATCGCCCATAAACTGGCGCGCGTGGCGATGATCCATTTCTCACGCCAAAAGCTCGCCGCTTCAGGACCACGCTTGCCCAACCGTGGCTTACTGTTTAAGCGGCTGCTTGCGTCGAAAGCCATCGACAAGGTGGTGCACGATGAAGCGCAAACGCGCGATGTGTCAGTAGACAAAGTGCGCAAAGAAGCGGTCGATATGATGGAGGAGATCGCCGCCAACTTTTCCTATCGCTTGATCCGTTACAGTGACCGCATTCTTACTTGGCTGTGGAATAAGCTCTATCAAGGCATTCATGTCAACAACGCCGAGCGTGTGCGTCAACTCGCGCAAGATGGCCACGAGATTGTCTACGTGCCCTGCCATCGCTCGCACATGGATTACCTGCTACTTTCATACGTGTTATACAAAGAGGGCTTGGTGCCACCGCATATCGCCGCCGGTGTGAACCTCAACTTCTTCCCGGCCGGCCCCTTATTCCGCCGTGGTGGTGCCTTCTTTATTCGCCGCAGCTTTAAAGGCAATCGCCTGTATTCCACCGTATTCCGTGAGTATCTCGCAGAACTGTTTGCCCGTGGCTACTCGGTCGAGTACTTTGCCGAAGGCGGCCGCTCTCGTACAGGCCGCCTACTGCCAGCGAAAACCGGGATGCTCGCCATGACCCTACAGGCGATGCTTCGCGGCCAACAACGCCCTATCACCTTGGTGCCTGTCTATATCGGCTATGAGCACGTGATGGAGGTCAACACTTACGCCAAAGAGCTCCAAGGCCAGCGCAAAGAGAAAGAAAGCGTCGGCCAAGTATTAGGGATCGTGCGTAAGCTGCGTAACTACGGCTTGGGTTACGTGAACTTTGGTGAACCCATTGCGCTCAACCAACACCTTAATGAGCAGGTGCCTGACTGGCACGATTACATTAACCCGATGGAGCCGCAAAAACCGGCGTGGATGAATCCGGTCGTCAGTGATTTGGCGACCAAGGTAATGACCCATATCAACGATGCCGCCGCGACCAATGCTCTCAACTTGTGCGCCACCGCGTTGCTGGCCTCACGTCAGCGTGCCTTAAGCCGTGAAGCGCTCGAGGCCCAGTTAGGGGTGTATCAAGCCCTGCTGACACAGGCTCCCTACTCGGCGAGCAGCAGTGTGCCTCAAGATTCACCGGCGGATCTGGTCGATCACGCGTTATCACTCAACAAATTGGTGGTCGAAAAAGACACCATGGGTGAAGTCATTTCTCTGGATCGCCAGCAAGCGATCTTGATGACCTACTATCGCAACAATGTCATTCATCTGGTGGCGCTACCGTCGCTGATCGCGCAAATATTGGTGACCCACAAATCGATTAGCCGATCCGGCTTGCGCGCCTGCGTGCAGCAATTGTACCCCTTGCTTAAAGCGGAACTCTTTATGAGCTTTGACCAAGCCGGCCTTGAAAGCTACTTCGAAGCCTTACTGCACGCAATGCACGACCAGTCGCTGCTGTGCTGTGACGATGGCAAAGTGACCATGAATAATGCCAAGCTCGGTGAGCTGCAATTACTCGGCCGCACCATTGCCGAAACGCTGCAGCGCTACGCGATTACACTCACCTTATTCAGCCACCAGCCGCATATTGATAAGCGTGATTTGGAAAAACACAGCCAGATGCTGGCGCAGCGACTTAGCCGTTTGCATGGGATCAACGCCCCTGAGTTCTTTGACAAGCGAGTGTTCACCATTTTTGTCGACACCTTGCGCGAGCAAGGCTATTTGGACGATGATGCCAAGGCCAATGCAGAGCGTATCGCCGCGCTCAACGATCTGGTATGTGAGTTGATTTCCCCCGAGGTGCAATTGACCATTCAAGCAGTGCTTAATCAGCCATTAGGCACGAATAAGGCGGACAAACGCTAAGCGAAACGGCCCACTCATACAGCCCTCCTGACAAAAAAAAAGGCGCTTCACCACGAAGCGCCTTCTCTTTCTTTATTCAAACTCGGCTACCCGTATACACCCAACAATACACCAATAAAAATCGCTAGGCCGACGTAGTTATTGTTCAAAAAGGCTTTAAAGCACGCCATCCGCTCGCGCTCTCTGGCGAGGTATTGCTGATAGACAAACAATGCAAAGGCGGCCAATAAGCTCCACTGATAGGCTGGCGACAGCGCCAACCACTGCCCAGCGAGCATCAGCAGCCCGAGGGTTAATAATTGTAAGCCACCCACCGTCGCTTTATCCCAGCGGCCAAATAGAATCGCCGTCGATTTGATACCAATTTTCACGTCATCGTCTCTGTCGACCATGGCATACAAGGTGTCGTAAGCGATGGTCCAACAAATATTGGCGAAAAACAGCAACCAAACCACTGGTGGCAGCGCATTTTGCGCCGCCGCAAACGCCATGGGGATCGCCCAGCTAAACGCCAGCCCTAATACTAACTGAGGCAGATGGGTGTAGCGCTTCATAAAAGGATAAATAAACGCCAGCGCGACGCCGACAAAAGAAAGCTGAATGGTCAAACGATTTTGGGTGAGCACCAGCAAAAACGCACCGAATACCAACATAATAAAAAAGCCGAGCGCTTCTTTTTCGCTGATCCGTCCGGCTGGTAAGGGCCTGTCTTTGGTGCGCTTAACATGGCCATCGAAATGGCGATCCGCATAGTCGTTAATGACACACCCGGCGGCACGCATCATATATACCCCGAGCACAAAGACCACCAGGGTTAGCAGTGACGGCATGCCATCGGCAGCGAGAAACAAGGCCCATAAGGTTGGCCATAACAGCAATAGCGTGCCTATGGGCCGGTCTAGACGGGCCAGCTGTCCGAAGGCGGCCAGTTTTGCGCTCATGCAGGGATCTCCTTTCCATACACAGGTGAGCTAGGCAGAAATAATTCCGCCACTAGCATGGGGCGATTGTGGAGCCAAAGCCGAGAGCGACGCGCATGCAACTGATGGGACAGGCACGCCACATTAGCGGTTTCAATCGCATCTCGCCGTGAGGCGCGCTGCTTAAAGACATGTTGGCCTAGTGGCTCTGTTCCCAAGGCATGCAAGTGTCCCCCTTGTCCTTCTAAGGTGGAGGCCGGCATCAAGGTACGCGCGCACAACCAAGGAAGTCCATCGCCTTTTAATACCACTTCACGCACCACACAAGCCTCTTGGCCAATCAGCGCCACTTCGCTGTCGGTCAGTTTGTCTGGGGTTAATTGATAAACGGCAATCACATCCACGTCAAAGTCATGACAGTGCTGCTTCAACCTTGCTGTCATCGAATGTGATTCGAGTAACCAACTGCCTTCTGCGGTGCGCTTTAGCGCCGCAATATCTGGTCGCTCCCAGCGTGCCGTTTGCAGCGCTTCTAAATAGGTATGATTTAATTCCGACATTGTTTCCTGTGCCACATCGCGCAAAATTCGCCTGTCCTTACCGCTAAGGGGGGGACAATGTTGCTATACTCGGCTGGTAATTGTATCAGGCTGGTTGCGTTTGGAGAATGCGCTCAGCCTATCCCTGTCACACCATGAACGGAATAACTGGGTCACTATGAGTAAAAAACAACCCCTATTAATGGTCGTACTGAGCGTGTTGTTCTGGCTTAGTGCCGCCGTCCATGCACAAGAAGAGGGTGAGGGTAACCCCAAATACAGTTACTTTTCCTTAGAGCCTGAGATTACCACCAACTATGTCACCGAAGGCCGTCGATTAGGTTTTATCAAGGTGAAAGTCGAGTTGATGGTCGATAACCCCAAACTCGTCAGTGAGCTGGAGTATCACTCTCCCCTGATCCGCGATGTGATTATTGAAACCCTAAACCAGCAAACCGCCACCCAGATAAAGTCGTTGTCTGGCCGAGAAACGATTCGCAAAACCTGTTTAGAGAAAGTCAACGAGCACCTACTCGCCGAAACCAATCGCCGCATGCTCACCGACCTGTTATTCACAAAATACTTATATCAATAATCACTCAGCCGTGACGTTAGCGACGGGCTCAGGGTGGCTAATCACCTCAAGGTGGCTTCCCTGTGCGCTCAGCATGTCACGGATCTGAGCTGGTGGCGTTGCGTCAGTAAAGACCATATCCAGCTGGGTGATATTGCCCAAATTCACCATGGCATTGCGGCCAAACTTGGTATGGTCTGCTGCCAGCATCACACAACGACTATTATCAAGAATGGCTTTTTTGACGCGCACTTCATGGTAGTCGAAGTCGAGTAATGAGCCATCATCATCAATACCACTGATGCCAAGAATGCCAAAGTCGAGCCGAAACTGAGAGACAAAGTCGAGCGTTGCCTCACCGACAATCCCCCCATCGCGATTCCGTACCTCGCCGCCCGCAATAATCACCGTAAAGTCCTGCTTTGGCATTAAGATCGCGGCCGCATTCAAGTTGTTGGTCACCACGCGCAGGTTATGATGGTCTAGTAGCGCACGTGCCACCGCTTCAGGTGTGGTACCAATATCGATAAACAAGGTCGCCCCATCAGGAATATGTTTGACCAAGGCCTGTGCGATGGTGTCTTTTTCTTGCTGCTGAAGCACCTTGCGGGTCGCATACGCGGTATTTTCTGAGCTGGACGGCACCGTCGCGCCACCATGATGACGACGAATGTGGTTCTCTGCCGCCAATTCATTGAGATCGCGTCGAATCGTTTGCGGGCTGACATTGAAGCGCTCAACCAAGTCTTCCGTGCTCACGTATCCTTGTGACTTAACCAGATCAATGATTTGCTGATGACGTTTGTTTTGCTTCACTGCTTCTCCCCTTACAAAAAAAGCCCCCGCGATCACGAGGGCTTCCTAGTTTACGCATAGCCACTAGGCGATGCCAAGACAGATCACTTAGACAGCGTGCACAGCTGTGTCACGACGCACACGATGCTCCCCGACCCATGCCAAACACAGGAAGAAGATAGCCAACCCACACCCGCCGGTGAGCAGCATAAAGCCACCATCCCAGCCAAAGTGGTCGACGGTATAGCCAAGCGCAATGTTCGCGACAACCGCGCCACCCAGATAGCCGAATAAACCGGTCAGGCCGGCCGCGGTGCCCGCCGCTTTTTTCGGTGCCAGCTCCAATGCATACAGACCAATCAGCATCACCGGCCCGTAAATCAAGAAACCAATCGCCACCAACGCCACCATATCGATGCCCGGGTTGCCGGCTGGGTTAAACCAGTACACCAACACTGCCACGGTCACCAGCACCATAAACAACACACCGGCAGGTGCTCGCGCCCCTTTGAAGAATTTATCAGACATCCAGCCACATAATAAGGTGCCTGGGATCCCCGCCCATTCATAGAGGAAGTAGGCCCAAGAGGATTTATCCACGGTAAAGCCTTTCGCTTCATCAAGATAAACCGGTGCCCAATCGAGTACGCCATAGCGAATCAAATAGACAAAGGCATTGGCAATCGCGATATACCACAGCAAACGGTTCTTCATCACGTAGGTGACGAAGATATCTTTGGCGGTCATCTCTTTTTCAAACGCTTCCTCGTCATAGTTCTCTGGATAATCGTCTTTATACTCCTCAATCGGTGGCAAGCCACACGATTGTGGGGTGTCACGTAGCGTTAACCAGATAAACACCGCGACCAATGCGGCAAAAAATGCAGGTACATAAAAAGACGCACGCCAGTCATCATTAAACAGCCACAAGCCGAGCAAGAATAGCGGCCCAATTAAGCCACCCCCGACGTTATGCGCCACGTTCCACACCGACACCAGCTCACCACGCTCTTTCCGTGACCACCAGTGCACCATGGTGCGCCCACAGGCAGGCCAGCCCATACCTTGTACCCAACCATTGATAAACAGCAGGATAAACATGATGGTAATGCTGCTGGTTGTCCAAGGAAGGAAACCAAAGCTGAACATCACCAACGATGACATTAACAGCCCAGCACTTAGGAAATAACGTGGGTTTGAGCGGTCAGAGACACTGCCCATTAAGAATTTTGATAAGCCGTAAGCGATGGACACAGCGGCGAGCGCTACCCCCAAATCACCACGACTAAAGCCATATTCATCAATCAAATACGGCATGGCCAAGCTAAAGTTTTTACGCACGAGATAGTAGCCGGCATAGCCGATAAAAATCCCGATAAACAGTTGCCAGCGCAGTCGAGTGTAGGTGTCACCGATCTGCGCTTGAGGCAATCTTTGCCGGTGAGCAGCCGGACGGAAGATTCCAAACATGAGAGGGTCCTCAGTAAGATGTACGCGATGGATTTATAAAAGGATAAAAATCAAAGAAGTGAGCAATAAATTTTCGTATTCGCTCAACGGGTAGAATAATTACTCAAACTGAAAACAAAAACCGTGAAAGCGAACATAAAAACATAGATCTGACGCAATAAAATTGCGCTTACGAACAAAAAAAGAGCAGTTACCTGCTCTTTTTTCTTTACGCGATAGAGATAATGCGATGTAGACAGAAGTACCGATCCGCTAAGAATGGCGTTTCGCGTCCCACAGAGCGAGCAAACAGCCAATGATCAGACCAAATAAATGCGCCATATTGGCGATGTTCATGCCCATCGGCTGGAAAAAGCCAATCACCAACCACGCCAGCATAAAGACAACATATGGCATTTCGACCGTGAGGCCACGCGAGGGCGCCAGCCAAGTCATCCACCATAAATAGCCTAACAGCGCGTAAACCACGCCCGAGAGACCACCAAAGTAAGGCCCTTCCAACCAATACTGACCGAGTCCCGAGAACAGCGCGGCGAATAAAAAGATTTGAACCAGCTTACTGCTACTGCCGAGGCGTTCGATGCGACCACCAAGCACCCACCACCAGAGTAAGTTGAAGATAATATGCAAAGCGGAAAAATGCAGGAGCGCATGGCTGAATAGACGCCACAGCTGCCAGCGCTGACCACTATCAGCCGGAAACAGTAAGCTGCGTACGACAACCTCAAACCCGCCCAGCGTCATCAACGCAAACAACACCACACTGGCGCACATCACCGCCAAGGTCACTGGACCAGACTTATCTTTGACCGTTTGCCATAACCCTGAGGAGGGGTAGTGAAAACGGGCATGGCGGGTTTCTGCCACCTGCCAAGACGCCGCTTGATAACGGCTATGCATGGGGTCAGCGATAAACCGCTCCAGCTCGCTATCCACCCAGGCTTTATCGTTGTCGTTCACCAACCAAATCGCCACCTGCGTTTCCGGCTCAGGGGCGAGTTCAAGAGTGACGTGATGCGCTGCCGCATAATCGACAAATGCCTGAGCCAAGCGCGCATTTGGCAGTACCGCGATTTTTTGCATGAGCTGTCCTATTGAGGCCCCTATTTAAGATCGATACCCGACGCGGTGGGAAGGGCTTGACGTTGCCAGGCTTCAAACCCGCCATCGACACTATATACCGCATCGAAGCCTTGATTGATCAAGTACTGCGCCGCGCCTTGGCTGCTGATCCCGTGATAACACATCACCAGCACCGGCTGATCAAAGTCAACCTGATCCATAAACGCCACCAAGGTATCGTTCGTTAGGTGATACGCATCTTGAGGGTGCGCAACCTGAAACGTTTGTGGATCGCGAATATCCACCAATACTGCATTTTGCTGATCATCACGCAGCATTTCCCACGCATCGGTCACAGAGATGTGTGCAAACTGATCCATACCTTTTACCCCTTCACTCACAAAGTTATTCCCAGCTGACGTCACACGAGGATAACGAGCTCCTCGAAACAAGTCCGCATTGTACCTGAGTTTGATCTCACACGTCTGCTTCCCCCCGCCAACAGTGTTCGTTTTTTAGTCGACTGTGGAAAAAGGTGTGGATTGCGTTGATAAGCGATGATCGTCATACCCGATCCACTAGATGTAGTAAGGATCCAGGATAAGCTGTGAATAACCTCTTCAACACTTTTCTTTTTCCCTGACAACAGGCATAAAAAAACCGGCCTCATGGCCGGTTCAGCTTTGATCGAAGACGATCTTACAGCGCATCACCCATTGCTTGTTTAAGCTTTTTCATCGCGTTCTTCTCAAGCTGACGGATCCGCTCCGCCGACACTTGATAATGATCCGCGAGATCTTGCAACGTGGCTTTGTTGTCGTCTAACCAACGAGAACGGACAATATGTTGGCTGCGCTCATCCAATGCGGATAGTGCACTGGCCAATCGGCGGTTTGCGTGCGACTCCCAGTTTTCCGCCTCTAGCGACGCGGCAATATCTGAGGTTTTGTCCTCCAGATAATAGACAGGGGCCATTGGACCGCTTTCGCGCTCATCGTCGGCATTCGCCGGCGCTTCAAAGGTCGCATCCTGTGCGGCCAACCGAGCTTCCATTTCGCGCACCTCAGACGCTTCCACGCCGAGTTGCTCTGCGACCATATTCACTTCGTCGTTATTAAACCAACCCAAGCGCTTTTTGTTTTTACGCAAGTTAAAGAAAAGCTTACGCTGCGCTTTGGTGGTTGCCACTTTAACGATACGCCAGTTACGCAATACGTACTCGTGAATTTCAGCTTTGATCCAATGGACAGCAAAGGACACGAGGCGCACGCCAACTTCTGGGTTGAAGCGCTTCACCGCCTTCATCAAACCAATGTTGCCTTCTTGTACCAAGTCTGCCATCGGGAGACCGTATCCGGTGTATCCACGGGCGATATGAACAACAAAACGCAAGTGAGATAGGATCAGCGACTTCGCCGCCTCCAAATCACCATGATAATGGAGACGCTCGGCCAGCGAATGCTCCTCTTCAGCGCTGAGCATAGGGTGGCTGTTTACCGCTTGCAGATAACCGTCGATGTTATCTTGAACAATCGGTGCCAATGCGTTCATCTCTTTTGTCATTCAAACCTCGTTTCCGAATCGTCGAAGACCGAATTGCTGATTAAGCATGCAAAAATATACCCAAGCAGGGGCAAACTGCAAGCCTTTATCTGTCTGTTGTGAGTCTATGACCGTATTAACCCTACACAGGTTCAATTTCTTTTAAATGTCGGCGCGTCGCCAGCAACGCCGCCAACACTCCTAGTAGGATTGAGCCCATTAACAATAGCAAAGATTCATCCCAATTGAGTCCGCTAAGGGTAAAGGGACTGTCATAAAGCTGTGCAAATTGCCGCACCGCCCCATCCATCAACCAGGTGTTTAACCCGGTGAGTAACCACGCGACGATCGCCGCCAGTCCGCCCAACCATGCGCCCATATAAAGATAAGGCCGTAAGATAAAACGGTCGGTGGCTCCTACCATTTTCATCACTTGGATCCGTGCACGATGATGGAGTACCTGCAACCGCAAGGTATTCCCCACAAGTAGCACGACAGCTGCCAACATCAACCCGGAAAAAAGCCAAGCAAGTGTAATGGCCAGTGTTTTGATCGCGTCCAAACGTGCCAGCCAATCAGTATCTAACCGCACTTCCTCGACTTCAGCCAGTGCCGAAAGCTTGTCGGACAAGGCTTCCACACGCGCGGTCAAAGAGGTGGCGTCTTCTCCATCTGCGGGGGTCACGTCAGGCACCACCACCAACACAGCAGGCAGTGGATTATTATCTAACAAGCTCACCGCTTGATTAAAGCCTCGCTGCTGTTTTAGCGACGCCATACCTTGGTCAGGCGAGATGTATTCAATGCTATCAATGGCGGGCCACTCCCCCAGCTGCTTAGCCAGTGCTTCACCTTGCTGCGACGATTGATCCGGGGTTAAGAACACATTGAGCTCAGCAGGACTATGCCACTGCGCGCTCACTGCTACCACATTCTTGGCCAATAAGTAGAAGGTCGCGGGTAAGGAAAGTGCAACTGCTAACACCATCAAGGTGAGTAGATTCCCCATCGGGCGTTGAAACAGATCTCGCCAAGCAGTGGAGGCATGACGCTTTTGCGTCTGCATAAAAGATTCAGCCATGACTGACCTCCGCCAAACTGCCTTGCTGGAGATCAAACCGCCTAAGGTGGCGGTACTGCTCAAGCAAGCTGGTGTCATGGGTCGCCATAAGAATGGTCACGCCCACTTGGTTGAACAGGCGAAACAGCTCCATGATTTGCGCTGATAACGCGGCATCGAGATTCCCCGTTGGCTCGTCCGCCAACAGGACTTGCGGGCGATTGACCACCGCCCGGGCAATCCCAACGCGCTGCTGCTCCCCGCCTGATAATTGAATCGGGAAACAACGCGCTTTATCCAACAGCCCYACTTTATCTAACGCCGCAGACACGCGTTTTTTGATTTCACCCTCTGGCTGCTGCTCAATTCGCAGCGGTAACGCCACATTCTCGTAGACAGTCGCGTCCATCAGCAGGTTATGATCCTGAAAAATAATCCCTAAATGGCGCCGTAGAAACGGAATGTCTTGGCGCGGAATGCGGGAAATATCATGGCCATTGAAGTAAATCTGCCCATCACTGGGGCGTTCAATGGCGCAGATCAGTTTCAGCAGCGTACTTTTCCCGGCGCCAGAATGGCCGGTTAACAACGCCATATCCCCTTTGGGAAGCTCAAAGCTGACTTTTTGCAGCGCCTGACGGCCACCCCGATAGGCTTTGCTTACCTGCTGAAACTGAATCACGGTTATTCCTCCCGGCTAAAGAGCGCCTCGATAAAGTCGTTGGCGTTAAAGGTGCGTAAATCTTCAATGCCTTCACCGACACCAATATAGCGAATCGGAATATTAAATTGTTCTGCCACAGCAAAAATCACCCCGCCTTTGGCAGTGCCGTCTAATTTTGTCAGCGTAATCCCCGTTATCGGTGCAATTTCATTGAACAATTTCGCTTGGCTAATGGCGTTTTGCCCGGTACCGGCATCCAGTGTCAGCATCACTTCATGTGGGGCCCCCACATCCAGCTTTTGCATCACGCGCACAATCTTGCGCAGCTCTTCCATTAAGTTGGCTTTGTTTTGCAAGCGCCCGGCGGTATCCGCAATCACCACATCGACGTTACGCGCTTTCGCCGCTTCAATCGCGTCATACAGCACAGAAGCACTGTCTGCACCCGTGTGTTGCGCGACCACAGGCACCTGATTGCGTTCGCCCCAAGCTTGCAGTTGCTCGACCGCGGCCGCACGGAAGGTATCACCGGCAGCCAGCATCACAGATTTACCTTGATCTTGGAACTGGCGTGCTAATTTGCCGATGGTGGTCGTCTTGCCCACTCCATTGACCCCGACCATTAAGATCACGTAAGGCTTTTGGTCAGTCAGCACCAACGGTTGCTCGACCTTTTCCAGCATCTGCGCCATTTCTTGTTTAAGAATGCCATACAAGGCTTCGCCATCTTTCAGCTCGCGGCGACTGGCTTTATCGGTCAGGTTATCGATGATTTTAGTGGTCGCTTCCATCCCCACATCGGAGATAAGCAGCTGCTCTTCGAGCTCCTCGAATAAGTCATCATCGATTTTCTTACCGCTAAACAGGCCAAAAAATCCAGAACCTAAGTTGGTTTTGGTTTTTTGCAGGCCACGCTTTAGACGGGCAAAAAAGCCTTCACGTTGCGGTCTTTCACGCTCGCGAACCGCAGCAGATTGTGGCTCTGGCTCTGGCTCTGGCTCTGGCTCTGGCTCTGGCTCTGGCTCTGGCTCTGGCTCTGGCTCTGGCTCTGGCTCTGGCTCTGGCTCTGGCTCTGGCTCTGGCTCTGGTTGTTGCGAGTTCGCCTCATCAATCGGTGTTTCTACCGATGTGGTTGACTCTGCCGTCTCTTCCGCCACGTCTGGCGCAGTCGTTGGTGACGCTTGTTCTGGTTCAGGCTGTGTCTGGTCTTTTTTCCGACCCAGACCCAACCATGACATAAATCCACGTTTCTTTTTTTCTGCCATTGGCAAATCCTAAAGCATGCTTGATACAATCAGCGGCTCAATACCGAATCGGCATAGTCTATCACCTTCTTTACGGTCAAAAAATCTATGGTTAAACGCGCCAACCGCAAATCTTCATCAGCTCACGCTTCCCGTGGGGCTGGAGCTGTTCGTATCATTGCTGGCCGCTGGCGTGGCCGTAAGCTTGTCGTGCAAGACGCACAGGGGTTACGCCCCACTACCGACCGGGTGAAAGAAACCGTATTTAATTGGCTGGCGCCCCATCTTCCGGGAGCGCGCTGCTTGGATGTGTTTGCGGGCAGTGGTGGACTGGGCTTTGAAGCGCTCTCTCGCGGCGCGACTTGGACGCAGTTTTGCGAAAAAAACCCCGTAGCGGCCAAACAACTTCGAGATAACCTCGATCAGCTTGGCGCAGAGAATGCGCAAGTAGATAGCACAGATGCACTGACTCTACTCGCCGCGCCACCGCAAAACGGCCCATTCGATGTGGTCTTTGTCGATCCCCCGTTTCATCAAGGGTTGCTTAACGACACCTTGGCTGCGCTCGCAAACAACGGATGGCTCGCACCTGGGGCATGTATTTACGTTGAAGCGGAAAGTGAGCTGGATGATTATCACGTCCCAGGAAACTGGCACTGTCATCGTGAAAAACGTGCCGGACAAGTCAACTTCCGTCTATATTTCAACGACCAAACGTAAGAGACACACTATGAAAGGACTAATTCTACTCGCCAAAGCGGCCATCGCCTTTGTTTGGATTGTCTTACTGGCCAATATCGTTCACCCGTTTCCAGGGGTGGCCGCCATGGCGCTCTATATCATGACCGGCTTTTTGTTGGTGATGCATGGGCTACAAATGCTGATTTTCTTGGGAGCATTTGGCGACAAAATTACCATGACGCGCTGGGAAAAATGGTCAATCCTGATTTTTGGGATTTTTGCGCTGCTCGATATTCGCCGCAAGCATATGATGTAAGTGTCATTCACGACTATGCTGGCATTGCCAGCATAGTTCAAAGCTGCCGGCGTTCTCTTCTCCACAGTACTGGCATACCCAGTGTGTCTCGCTTTGCTCTTCATACGCCTGCAGTAATTGCCTTGCTTGAGCGACATTTTCTGGGGCAACCCATAAGGTTACGCCTTGCACATCAGTGGGTAACTCGCCCACTGCCGCACTCAGCGCTTCGCCTTTCAATACACAATCAATACGATGGCTGGATAACAGGCCTTTTAAGCTGTGCGCCTCCAAGGTGTTCATCGCGTGATAGACTTTTTCCATCTCACCCTCCTTGGGCGATCACCACCGAGGCACTGATCAGCGCTTGCGCTAAAAAGTAACTCGACATCACCATCGCTTGTGCCGCACGAAATTCGCCCTTAAAACGCGCAAACGCCAGCACGGTATCTGACACCATAAAACAGATAGCACCGGCCAGTGCGAGTGCCGCCGCGGGGGAGTGAGTATTGAGCCAGTATTCACCGGCCGCCCATACCATCTGGGTGATCACGGCAATATACACGGCCACAGGCAGCGCGAGCTGCCCTAAGTTTGGGAGCAGTAAAAGAAAGACGATAATGCCCAGGCCAGACAACATGGCGGGCAGCCACCATACCATATGGCCGTCAAATTGCGCCCAAAACGCGAAGATATAGACCAGGTGTGCGAGTAAAAAACTGGTTAACCCCTGCACAAACCTGTCTTTGGGGAGCATTAAAAAGACATCGCCCACCACAGAGAGCAATAGCGCGACGAAGACCCATTGCGCATAATGAGAGACGCTAATGTGAGTGCCCACTATCGCCATGAGCATCACAATAGTCAGCGGTTTAAAAAGATAAAACTGCCAACGTGGGCCCCGGTAGGCTGCGGAGATATGCAGCAGTCCAGAACAACAGACAGCGAACCAGCTCCACATGAGTATCATTCCTTTCAAGACAAGGACGCCAAGTCTAGGCTGGCTGGCGGAGATGTCCAGCGTCCCTTGATGAGAACAAGATCCAGTTTAAAAAAATCGTAACGTTAACCGTGGGGTGACAACCGATTATTGTGGTTAGCTAGCCACTCCATTGCGGCCACACTTGCGCGTAAAAACCAATTGCCCCCGCGGTAAACAGCAGGATAAGCCCCGCGGCAAGCCGCCAAATCAATCGGTTGCTTCGCGGTACTAATTCTGACTCACAATACTTACTCACCGATATAAATTCACGTATATCGTCCACTTCGTAACCCTCTTCATGAACGACCTTGTTACGAATAGTGGCGACAAAGCGCAGTTTTTTGATCACATCATGCGGCAGGCGTTTTTGGCTACTGTCGATGAGCTGATGGAGCCCCTTCCCTTCGGCGTGATAGTGCTCACGCAGCAAGCCTTCTAGGCGCTTACTGTGTTTAATCACGACTGCGACGTCATCCATGGTCTCTCTCCTTACCAGCTCCCATTTTATGAGTATGGTGGTTTTTATACCATTTAGGGGCATCAGGCTTCATGATTGCGATCTGATCCTGTCATCATATATTCAATCAGGTATGACCGCCGTTGTCGTCAAAAGTGTCATCATTTATGGCACCAACCACGCGGTGGCGCGATATCGTTGCAATACAGCAGTGGTCAGCGCCGCCCCCGCAAAGGCATATAACGTCAGCAAGGGGATCCAAACCAGAGCGGGCGATAAAGTGGGCCAGTAAGCCCTGACGGGCCAAAGAAACACTGGATGAATCAAGTAGATCCCCAGGCTATAACGACTCAGGGTTGCAACCCACGATGGTGTCGCTTTATTCGCTCGCCAATGTTTAACGGCAAGGAAAAGTGCCGCACTAATCAGCACCGTGTTGATCGTGGTATACGATAACCAACCCTCAGTGATATAACGCTGATGCGCAACACTGGTGGTTAACACGTGATACTCGGTCATACCCAAAGCCAGTAAGCCCAGCGTCCACCACAGTAACAACGCACGTGGCGCTTGGTGTAGCCAATAGCCTAACCATAAGTAGCCGCCATAGAGGATAAAATCATTCCGCCACCAGCCATGCGCGCCGGTTAAATACCAAGCCGTTAAGCTTATCCATGCTAATCCGATAAAAGCCACTGACCATGACGGTAAGCGTGGCATTAACGGGCGTAGCAATGGCACCCACAGCAGCAACGGGATGTAATAGTAGAAAAAGCCAAGGTGATAATAAGTTTCATGCTGAGGGGCCGCGCCCAATGTTTGGGTGACGGTCTGCCACGAAAAACCATCCGGCGTCAGTCCAGACAAACACGCAAACGCGAACGACCACACCAGAAAGGGCACCACCACCTTAACCACGCGGCGACGGATAAAATGGCGCAAGCGGAAAGGCCGCGTCGACGAGAGCAGCAGTAAGCCCGAAATCATAATAAAAGTCGGCACCGCCCAGCGACTTGCACTGTTTAGCCCTACCGCGACCACCCAATCACTCAGCGCAATATCACCAATTTGAAACCGATACGGACCCAGTACATGAATCGCCACCACGAAAAAGGCAGCGAGGACACGCAATATGTCGAGGTAATCAATATGTGTCTGTGTTTCAGTCTGTTGCATTTGTTAACACTTTTAACCAGTGACCGGATCGAGCACGCATCCATCATACGCCAACTTCGCGTCAAATGATGTCCGTTAAAGTCATTATCCAGTCAAATATGTTTCTTTTTTGCCTTATTAGCAGCACGTAGATCGAGTTTTACGCTCACTAACTAGCTTTTAATCTTGCTATTTAAGTTAAAAAACAATTAACATTCGGCCTCCTTTTCCCATAGACGGGAAATGCAGTACAACGAAGGAGACCAACCCCATGCACTCAAGTACCACAGAGCAACAAGGTGGGCCGCACAAGCGCACACTGTTTACGCGCTTTCTCGATACCGTCGAGTGGCTCGGCAACCTGCTCCCTCATCCAGTGACCTTATTCGCGATTTTCTGTGTCGCTATCCTGATCGCCTCGGGTGTCGCTGGCTACTTTGATGTGTCTGTCGCCGATCCTCGCCCAGAGGGCGCAAAAGGACGTGCGGCAGATGGCATGATTTATGTGCAAAGCCTGCTCAACGCCGAAGGTTTGCAAATGATCGTCACCAACTTGGTGAAAAACTTTACCGGCTTTGCCCCACTCGGCACCGTGCTGGTGGCCATGCTCGGTGTGTCGGTCGCAGAACATTCAGGACTGCTGTCAGCCTCCATGCGCGGCCTGGTAATGGGCGCGTCGCGCCGTACCGTCACCTTTACCATTGTCTTTGCCGGTATTATCTCGAATACGGCTTCAGAGCTCGGTTACGTGGTTTTAATCCCGCTTGCCGCGATGATCTTCCATTCATTAGGCCGTCATCCATTAGCCGGGCTTGCCGCAGCGTTTGCCGGGGTATCAGGCGGTTACTCTGCTAACTTGTTGTTGGGAACTGTCGACCCCTTGCTGTCGGGGATCACCGAGTCAGCCGCGCAAATGATTGACCCAGACTACATCGTTGGGCCCGAAATGAACTGGTACTTTATGTTCGTTTCTACCTTCTTCATCGCGATTGTTGGTGCGTGGATCACCGATAAGATTGTCGAGCCTAAGCTGGGCCAGTATGACCACGACCAAGCCTCTGAAGATGTCGCCGCCGCCTCCGCGAGCAAGCTTAATGATGACGAGAAACGCGGTCTTCGTAATGCCGGGATTGCGGTACTGATTGTCAGCGGCATTTTAGCGCTCACCATCGTCCCAGAGTGGGGACCACTGCGTCACCCCGAGACCAATGAAGTGGCAGGCTCGCCGTTTTTGAAAGGCATTGTTGCCTTTATTATGGTGTTCTTTGCCGTTCCCGGTATTGTGTTTGGCCGTACCGTCGGCACCATCAATAACGATCGCGACGTGATTGATTCGATGTCTAAGTCGATGAGCGCCATGGGCATGTATATCGTGCTGGTGTTTTTCGCGGCGCAATTTGTGGCGTTCTTTAAATGGACCAATTTTGGCCAAGTGATTGCGGTCGGCGGCGCTGACTTTTTGCAAACCATCGGTTTAACAGGGCCAGCATTATTCTTTGCCTTCATCTTGATGTGTGGCCTGATTAACCTCTCGGTCGGCTCGGCATCGGCGCAGTGGGCCATCACCGCCCCCATCTTTGTACCTATGTTGATGCTGGTCGGTTATGCCCCAGAGACGATTCAATCAGCCTACCGGATTGGCGATTCAGTGACCAACATCATTACCCCGATGATGAGTTACTTCGGGCTGATTCTGGCGGTGGCGTGTCGCTATGTGAAAAACCTTGGCATAGGCACCTTGATTGCCACCATGTTGCCTTATTCGATGATCTTTATGGTGGGATGGAGCATTCTATTCTACGTATGGGTTTTCGTGCTCGGTCTGCCCGTTGGCCCTGGTGCAGAAACCTACTACAACTTCAACCAGTAACGTATCGTTATTCGGTGTTAAGGCAAGCGCTCGCGCTTGCCTTTTCTTTTTGGCGCGGCGCTTTTCCCATAAGTGTCATTTTCATCCATCCTTTAAGACGGTTATAGTAAACCTATCTCAGTGATGGTAAACCAAGATGACAGATCTCGCCGACAGTAAGGATCAGCCGGCTTTTGACGCGCACTCTCTCGCCCGTGAAGCAGTGCTGAGCGACGCATTTAAGCACCACATAACACCTTTTTGGCAACAGCGTGAACAAGGCTACTTCCACGGGGAAGGAGGGCTACGTTTACACTGGTGCAGCTTTACCCGTCCGCAGAATAGGCAAGCGGTCGTGGTGGTCAATGGCCGCATTGAAAGCGTGATGAAGTATCAAGAGATCTTTTATGACCTCGTTCAGATGGGCTATGACGTTTACAGCTTTGATCACCGCGGCCAAGGTTTGTCCGAGCGGCTCGTGATCAAACCGCGCGATCTGGGTCATGTCGAACGCTTTGACGACTATGTCACTGATCTGGCGACCTTCATGCAGTTTATCGGGGCGCACCGACAGTACGACCATACCTTTATGCTCGCCCACTCTATGGGCGGGGCCATCGCCGCACTCTATGCGCATCGATTTCCCCACGCGATAGACGGGCTTGCAATGACCGCGCCGATGTTTGGCGTGCACGTCAGCCCGTGGCTTGGACGTATCGCGCCTTGGTTGTGTCGTTCGCTGGCGCGCTATCAGCATCCACCACGGTTTGGGCCCGGACAAGTTGGTTATCGTCATGTGCCGTTTGAGCAAAACCGCCTAACCCATTCTCGCGCACGGTATGCCTGGTTTCGTCAGCTCTACATCAACCAACCTCAACTGCAGATCGGCGGGCCTAGCGCTCGCTGGATTGCCGAGGGAATGGCCGCAGCCCAGCACTGCTTAGCCATCGCCCCCCAATTGGCCACTCCGACACTCATTTGCCAAGCTGGCGGCGAGCAGATTGTGTCTAATCCCGCGATGGCCGAGTTCCATTTTTTACGCCGGCAAGCCAATCAGCCGAGTCAATGGCAGTTTTTCCAAGGCTCACGACATGAAATCTTGTTTGAAACCGATACACATCGGCTGGCAGCGTTCACGGCCATTGATGATTTTTTTCAACGTCAGAGCCAACACTAAAAGCGGAAATCGCTCAGTGAGAGGGTTCCCTTTTTCACCGTCGTCAGTTGCAGTAGACTCAAACATACTGTGATTGTGATCGCCTAACTAATGAGGACATGATGTACAAACTCGTCGCTTCCGATCTCGATGGTACCCTGCTCACCCCAGAGCACAGTATCGCGCCCTATACCAAACAGGTGTTGGAACAACTGCACCAGCAAGGCATCCATTTTGTGTTTGCCACGGGTCGTCATCATGTTGACGTAGCGAGCATTCGCGAGACCGTTGGCATTCCTGCATACATGATCACCTCCAATGGCGCACGCGTGCATGACAGTGATGACAACTTGGTATTCCAACACAATGTTGACCCTGAGATTGTTGCCAACCTGATTAACGAGGTGAAGCAGGATCCGACCGTCACCATTCACCTCTACCGCGATAATGACTGGCTGCTGAGCAAAATGGATGAAGAGCTCGCCCGCTATCATAAAGACTCTGGCTTTAACGCCCAGGAGTTTGATGTGGACAACCCACCGGTCGATAACATCGCGAAGATTTTCTTTATTCGCCACGATCACGACCACCTACTCAAATACGAGCATCAGTTTTTGTCGCAGTATGGCGAGAACATCAGCGTGGCATTTTCGACGCCATTCTGCCTGGAAGTAATGGGCAATGGGGTGTCCAAAGGGGCCGCGTTAGAGGAAGTGGCACGTCGTCATCAGCTCAACTTGGCGGACTGTATTGCCTTTGGCGATGGCATGAACGATGTCGAAATGCTACGTGCCGCCGGACAAGGCTTGGTGATGGCCACCGCCCAAGCACGTGTCAAAGCCACCCTCTCAGATAAAGCCATTATTGGCAGTCACGCTGATGAGGCGGTGGCACGCTACTTAAAAGCCCATCTGTTAGACAACCTGTCCTAAGCGGTTTGGCCCACAGGGTGGGCCTACAGGCAGCAGCTTGCGATGCACTATTCCCCCGCCATCGCCAAGATTGCCTGCCATTGCGCTGCGGTAACCGGCATCACACTCAGCCGGTTACCTTTTTTCACCAAAGGCATCTCAGCCAGCGCCGGGTTTTGCTTCATTTCAGCCAATTTAATCAGTGGCAAATGACGCTGATATTCCACATCCACCATAAACCAACGCGGTGCTTCAGGCGTGGCTTTCGGGTCAAAGTAGCTGCTTTGTGGCTCAAACTGAGTATGATCGGAGTAACACGCGCGCACGACTGTGGCGACGCCTACCACACCGACGTGTTTGCACGAGGAGTGATAAATCAACACGTCATCGCCAACGCTTACCTCATCACGCAACATATTACGTGCCTGGTAATTGCGTACGCCCTCCCAGCATGAAACCTTTTGCTGCTTTAGTGTGTCTATCGAAAAGGTATCTGGCTCTGTTTTAAATAACCAATAACTCATGCTAGCTTGCTCTTAACCGGATGATGGCGGCAATCTTGCCCTGCCCGCATTCAAGGCGCAAGCCTCTCTTTTCGCTCAGTACAAGGAGTTTTTCGTGCCATCTCTTCGCCCTCTTATTATCGCGTCGGTCAGTATTCTGACTCTCGCAGCTTGTAGCAGCAGTCCTTCGGGCCCCGTAGAGCTGGGTCACCGTAGCGACAAGATTGACACGGGTCTGGTTCATACGCCGCAGCCTTTTATGCAAACCGGCCAAATCTCTGTCAGTCCCGAAACAGCAAGCTTCACGCCGTGCGGCAGTCAAAAGCAATATTGGCTTGATTTAACCGCCGATCAACGCGCGACCTTATCCCAGCAGGCCGGGCCGGTATACAGTGAATTTGAGGGCTACTTCACACCGGTGTCACGCCGCGGATACAGTGCCGATTACCCTGCCGCGGTGACCATGACACGTTTAAATATGCTCACCAGCGAGCTAGAAGGGTGCGCGCAACCTCGCAATACACTCTTGGCAGAAGGCCAGACCCCTACCACGTGGTCGGCGGCCGTCGGCCAAGGGCACCTAGCTTGGGAAAGCGAGCAAGACTCACAAGAGCGCCCGCTCAGCGGACAAAGCATGAGCCAAGACCAAGCACAATTCCGCGCCCAACAAGCCGCTTTAACGCTTAGCGCGCAAGCCTGCCAACAAAGCGCCAACACCCTCTATGGCTGGCAAGCACGTTTGAAAACGGCGAAAGGCACATACCAAGGGTGTGCAATCTTGCCTTCGGTAGATACCAGTCAGCATTGGGCGGGTGAGTACCAAGGTACCAGCCAGTCGCCCGGCCAACCGACACTGACCACACAACTGACTTTGCTGCCTGATCATAGCGCCATCACCACCTACCACCCGCAAGGGGAAACGGTGACCAAAGAAACCGGGATTTGGCAGCCGATCGGGGACAATCAAGTCCAAGTGCTCACTACCCGCAGTGGTGAGCAAATGGTGGTGTCTGAGCGCATATATACACGTAACGGGTTTACCCTCACCGCCTCCGAGGAAACCTTTAATGGCAACACCTATTCACTGGGTCATGAGGGGTTAACCCTGAGGCTCAAAGTCGGGGATGCCGTGAACGTATCGAACCAAACCGGCATTAAAGGCAGCACCGAGAAAAACCCGCGCGTTGAGCAAGCACTCAGAGACTATCTTAGCGATAACGGCCAAACCGGCCCACTCACTTATCGCTGGCTTACCCACGACCTCAATCAAGACGGGCAGCCTGAGCTATTGGTCTTAACCGACAGCTGTGGCAGTGGCGGCTGCACCTTATTGGTGTTTAAAGGCGACGCGCAAGGCTGGCAGTTTAATAGCCGCATGACACTGGTGCATGTGCCCCTTTTATTAGCTCGCAGCCAAAGCCAGGGTTGGCATGATTTGAGCGTGCCAGTCGGTGGCGGTGGTGCGCCGGCCGGTCACCATGTGATGCGATTTGATGGGCAGCGTTATCCACTCAACCCCAGCACTGCACCTCGCGCGCCCAAACCGGATGGCTCAGACACAGCATTATTTGCCGATGGCATCTATGCCACCCAGCAAGGCGTGGTATTGGGAGAAGAATAACGCAGACGCGCGCGCCCGTGCCACGCGGGCTCGCATTCCTTGTCGGACTTGCGCACAATAGCAACCTGACACCTTGAGGAGAGTCTGATGGCCCGTTCGCCCTGCCGCCAATGCGGTTTTACCTATCACTGTATCTGTCACTGCTATTGGCCGCTGGAAAGCCAATTGCAATGCGTGCTGGTGATGCACGAAAGCGAAGCGGCGCGCCAATCCAACACCGGCAAACTGGTTAAAGCGGCGCTACCCCACACTCAGATAGAGATTTGGCAACGCAAACAACCACCGCAAGCCTTGCTCGACAGCTGGGCGCGCGGTGATGTATCACCTTGGTTGTTGTTTCCCAGTGATGATGCCGTCCCCGCCGATAGACTATTTGCTGACGTGGCTCGGTCTGTCTCTTGCGCGGATAGGTTAGTTTCTTGCACGGATAGTTCAGCTTCTTGCGCAGAGGCATTAGCCGCCACCAATGCACCTCGCACGCCGTTACAGTTTGTGGTGCTGGATGCCACTTGGCAGCAGGCGCGAAAAATGCTCAATAAAAGCCCGTGGCTCAATGGTCTGCCACGGGTCAGTTTGCCGTCGACTGCCGCCTCGCAATATACGCTTAGGCGCAACCAGCCTCCGGGACACCTGTGTACCAGTGAAGCGGTGAGTGCATTACTACGAAGCCAAGGCGACGTGAACGCCGCCACGCAGCTGGACCATTTTCTTGTCCACTTTATGGAGAGCTACGAAGCCGATCGCCACCATCACACTACACCACTCCCCGCCCCCAAGGTGCTGACGCCAAACACGTGAACAAAAAAACGCCGAGCACGGCGCGCTGCCATGCTCGGCGTTTACGTCGTTTATGGGCTACAGCTTAAAGCGGCTGATCTCTTGCTCGAGGCTATGAGAAAGCTCGGATAACGTCGCGGCTTGACGCGCGGCTTCATCCGCTTCGGTCGATAGCTCATTGGACACATCGCGAATGCCCTCTGAGTTACGGGTGATCTCCGCGGTGACGCTCGATTGCTCTTCCGCTGCCGAGGCAATTTGGGTGGCCATATCGCTAATTTGGCTCACCGCCGCGACAATCTGGCTCAAGCTTTCGTTCGCCGCGCTGGCATCTTCCACACTGGCATGCGCACGTTGCTGGCTATCTTGCATCATGGTCACCGCGCGACCGGTTGCCTGCTGCAAGGTATCAATCATCTGCTGAATTTCGGTGGTTGAAGCATGAGTACGCTGGCTCAATATCCGTACCTCATCGGCCACTACCGCAAAGCCACGGCCATGCTCACCGGCGCGTGCGGCTTCAATCGCGGCATTCAACGCCAGCAGATTGGTTTGCTCGGCCACTTCTTGAATGGTCGACAAGATGCTGGTGATGCTGTGCGCATGCTGATCCAGCTCACCAATCACACCGGTCGCCGCTTCCACTTCACGGGCAAGCTCGGTGATCGAGTGCTTACTTTGCTCCACTTGCTGGCCGCCATCGTTGGCAACGCTTTCGGTCTCTTGGGCGGTGCGCGCGGTGTTATCGGCATTACCTGCAATATCTTGGGTCGCCGAGGCCATTTCATGGATAGCGGTCGCCACCATATTGATTTCATCTTGCTGATGACCAATCCGGGTGGAGCGCTCTTCGGCTTGTGCTGCGGTTAGCTCGGCTTGTTGCTTGAGCGAGCCAGACAGCTGGCGCAAATGCGACACCATAGTGTGCATGTTGCCGACAAAGCGGTTGAAGTTGTTGGCAAGTTTGCCAATTTCATCATTACTGTGTGGCTCAAGACGCTGGGTTAAGTCCCCTTCACCGGAGGCAATTTCTTCTAGCGCGGCGGATACATTGAGCAAGTCACGGAACAACACGTGCATCAACCACGTCACGGCACCGGCCACCAGCAAAGTGATCACCACCGCGGTCAGCATCAGGTCGAACAAGGTATCACGCTGGCTGGCGTATTCAGTGCGCTTATCCAGCTCAATCGCCAGTACCCAATCGGTGTTAGGAACCGAGGCAAAATAAAACAGTTTATCAACCCCATCCACAGGCAGTTCCACCAGCGATTGCTGTGCCAACGCCTGACGCACGCGGTTTTCATTCAGCTCAGGAGACAGGCTGCGATACGGTTTTAGCAGGCGCGCTTTGTCTTTGTGAGCAAGAAAAGTGCCATCGGCGCCTAGCAACATCGCATTCGCATTTTTGCCCACTTTTAATTGGGTCACGTCACGGATCAGCTGGTCAATCAACACATCTGCGCCCACCACACCGATTAATTCGCCATTACGACGCACCGGCTCGGCCAAGGTCACCAACATCGCACCAGTAATCGCATCACTGTATGCGGTGGTAATAATCGGGCTACCAGCGCTCACCGCTTGCTTGTACCACGGGCGGACGCGAGGGTCATAATCATCGCGGTTGCGCTCAGGACGCGAGCGATACATGGCACCTTTGGGGGTGCCAAAGTAGATATCGTCAAACCCACCGGCCTCACGTGCTTGCTGTAAATAGCTCACACGATGGCTACTGCTGGTGTAATCGGTAAAGGCACTGGTGATATCAGCACGGATTTGCACCCAACCGCTGATCGATTCGGTCGCCGCATCGGCGATACCACTGACGCGGCTATAGATGCTCGACTGGGTTTGGGCTTGAATTTGGCTTACAGCAAGCCAGGTGAGAAAGGCGGCCATCAGCAATACAGCAGATAAGCATGCCCCAATTAATTTTTGTTTTAGTGATAACTGCATGGGAACGGCTCTCAAAGCAACGACAGGTTAATTCCAAACTCCCCGATAACCGAGGTAGCAATAGTGAACAGCCGTCACCCCGTCCCTAGGGTACCGCGAGCCCATCCAGCGCGTCGCGGGTTCACAGCGCCGAATAATTTTTATCCGACATGGCAAGCGCGCGCTAATGTAACAGCGCGCAAGAAAGATTGCCATTTTTTAGACAAAAAACAGTCAACTAGAGAGCACTTAGAATCAAGATCACACATGCTGCCCGGCTACCCAGCCGGAGCTCCAGGCCCATTGGAAGTTATAGCCGCCGAGCCAGCCGGTGACATCTAGCACTTCACCGATAAAATACAGGCCGGGAATATCTCGCGCTTCAAGGGTTTTCGAGGAAATTGCGTGGGTATCTACCCCGCCAAGCGTCACTTCTGCGGTGCGGTAACCTTCAGTGCCGTTTGGGGCAATGGACCACTGGTGAAAGTAGTGATGAAGCTGATCGAGCTGTTTGTCATCGAGCTGCTTGAGCGGTTTATCTGGCAAGCTATCGCGCGCAATCAAGACCTCGACCAGGCGTTTGGGGAATAGGCGAGACAGTGAGGTTTTTAAGGTTTGGTTGGGGTGCTTATCACGCATCGCCACCAGCACCTCTTTTAGTGACTCACTGGGGAGTAAATCGATGGTGACCGCTTCGCCCGGCTGCCAAAACGAGGAGGTTTGCAACACCGCCGGTCCCGATAAGCCGCGGTGGGTAAAGAGCAGGTTCTCGGTAAAACACACACCCGATTCAGTGGTGATCGAACACGGCACCGACACCCCAGAAATATCAGCAAAACGGGTTTTGTCTTCTTGGTGCAAGGTATACGGCACCAAGGCGGCGCGGGTGGGCAGCACTTTTAAACCAAATTGTTCGGCAAGCTGATAACCAAAGGGGGTGGCGCCGAGCTTGGGCATCGAAAGGCCTCCTGTGGCGACCACCAACGACTGGCAGCGCACCGGCTCGCCATTGAGTTTAAGGCGAAAGCCGGCTTCTTCTTGTTCGATATCGTGCAATTCACAGCGATAGCGTTGACTGATGGTGGCTTGGTCGCATTCGGCCAAGAGCAGGTTAACGATATCCTTGGCGCTGTCATCACAAAACAGCTGGCCGTGGTCACGCTCGTGATAGGCCACACCATGGGTGGCCACCAGACCAATAAAGTCCCATTGGCTGTATTGTGCCAATGCGGATTTGACGAAGTGCGGGTTTTCACACAGGAAGTTACTCGCGGTGACATCATAGTTGGTGAAATTGCAGCGTCCGCCGCCTGAGATCAGGATCTTGCGGCCCGGTTTTTTGGCATGATCCACCACCAAAACACGGCGGCCACGTTGGCCTGCTTGTGCCGCACACATCAATCCTGCCGCACCGGCGCCAATCACAATTACATCATACTCAGTCACACGCTTACCTGTTTATTCTCTGCTCACCCTGTGGGAGCGGCATTGTAGCAGCCCGCACGTGAGCGGCAAGCGCGATTTAACGCGCCTGCGCTTCGGGCGGTGGCACCATGGCATCGGCGCCCTGCGCCATCAGGCTTGGATCCATATGCAGCGTACGAGTTGGGAAGGCAATATCCGCACCGTGCTGATGAATAATACCAATCACTTGCAGCAGTACATCCTGCTTCACGCGGTGATAACGTTGCCAGTTCACCGTTTTGGTGAAGGTGTAAATAAAGAAATCGAGCGAATGTGGGCCAAAGCTATTGAAGTTCACAATCAAGGTTTGTCGTGTTTCAATGTCTGGGTGGGCTTCAAGCATGGCATACACATCGTCAATCACCGCGCTGATTTTATCGGCGTCTTGGTAACGTAGTCCGATGGTTTCATAGATGCGGCGGTTGAGCATCCGCGAGGGGTTCTCGACCACCACGTTACTGAATACCGAATTGGGAACGTATAAAGGGCGCAAATCAAAGGTGCGCACCACCGTCATACGAATACCAATTTTCTCCACTGTGCCCTCAATGTTGCGATCCGGCGAGCGCACCCAATCACCGACTTTAAACGGGCGATCAAAGTAAATCATCACCCCACCGAAGAAGTTCGACAGCAAGTCCTTAGCGGCAAAACCAACAATTAAACCCCCGACGGTCAGTAGACCTGAGACGCTAACGCCCAGGCTTTTCAGCAAGGACAAGACCCCGAAGCACACAAAGAGGGCGCGTAAGACATTCCCCAAGGTATTGATAGTGGTGTGGTCGCGTTTGCTCGTCTCAATCATCACCTGCTCGCCGCTGTTAACTAGGCGTAACAGCACCCAAATGATGACCCAGATCACCACCAAATCTTGCACCAAGGTAAGCCAACTGAGTGAGACATTGCCTAAGGTGTTATCGACAACGATTTCCAGCGAATGAGAGGCTGGCCATAACCAAATCAACACACTTAAAGGCGTATCTATCGCCGGCCAAATGATGTCGTCCCAGCGGGTGATAGTCTTTTCCGCCAAGGCTTTCAGCCGCCCAACCAGCACGTGCCAAATCGTCCAGGCAATGGCACTGATGCCCGTTAACGTGACAACATCCGAGATCCATTCCCACGCCGCTGCCTCATGAAGCGACTGCCACCATTGGAGTAGGCTTTGCATGATTCCCTCAATTACGCTGTGATCCGAGTAGTGGCGTCAGGTTAACAAAAAAAATGCTGACCGAGGTCAGCATTTTGTCGAAATTGTTGGCGTCCGCTTACCAGCCCGCAAAAGCGACAAGAAAAAAGGTCGCGAGCAAGGCACCAGACAACGCAGCATTGAGGATGAACAAATGGCGCACTTTGTTGCATTTGCCCACGAATATTTCATCGTGATGATGGAGATACTCCTGACTACGAATGTACTGGTACAAGCGCTTTTGGCGCGAGATATCGCCTTGGGGTGAGAGTGAGAAAAAGTTGTTATCTCCGCGACAAATTTGCTGATAAAGCAGCGGATTCGCGTCGCGCAACATTACAACGAGCGCGCGCAGTGAAGACAGGTAGCGCGCGAAATTAACCAGTGTGACGGTAAAAACTGCCACGATTAGGATATCACCGTTCATAGACCTCTCCCTCCGCTACGCCGGATAGCGCTCAGAGGGAGAGGTAACCAGATTACTGCCCTGCTGAGCCGTCCATCACTGACGTAGACTCTTCAACCGCCATCGATGCCAAGTCTTTGTCAATAAAGAACAGTGCCTTGCCATCTTCGCCGACTAACTCGATCTTATCGAGTATGCCTTTAAACAGCTTCTCTTCTTCATGCTGCTCCGCTACATACCACTGCAAGAAATTGAAAGTAGAATAATCTTGTGTGGTAAACGCAACGTGCGCCAAGCTGTTAATTTTTTCCGTAATCAAGCGCTCGTGTTGATAGGTTTCGCGAAACACTTCGCCCAGTGATGCGAACTCATGACGCGGTGCGTCAATCGAACCCAAAATAGGCATCGCCCCTGTCTCACTGACGTACGTAAAAAGGCGCTGCATATGCTGCATCTCTTCTTGTGCGTGCTTATGCAGGAATCGCGCGGCTCCTTCGAAGCCTTGATCCTCACACCAAGCGCTCATTTGTAAGTATAGATTTGATGAGAAAAACTCCAAATTGATCTGCTCATTGAGCCTGTCAACCATGGCAGGTGCTAGCATATAAAACATCCTCTTTATTTGGGGTTAGCTGCCATTCTGACCAGCAGCACGTTGGTTTTCAAGCGGATCACGCCGACTAACCGCAWCGAGACCGAGTCTTGTATCGAATTTATGACTCGTGTCATCGTCGAGTTGTTGATCGGAATGCGATCACAGTGACTGTTTTTTATACGCAAGCTCGCTAAACTGCGATGACAGCCAGATAGAAAAAGGATAACCCTATGTCATACAAGCATATTTTGGTTGCTGTCGATTTGTCAGATGACAGTGAACGCCTGCTCAAGAAAGCCGATGCCTTAGCCAGTGCCCTCGACGCCCAACTTTCCTTAGTCCATATCGACGTTAATTACGCCGAGCTCTACACCGGGCTCATCGACATTAACTTGGTCGAGTCGCGTAACCGTGTGATTGAAGAAGCGCAGCAAAAGCTGAATCAACTGGCCAGTGACGCGCAAAGTCCAGTGACACATACCTTGGTCAGCAGTGGCGATCTTGCCGAGGAAATCACTGAATCGATTCAAAATATGGGGATCGATCTGGTCGTGGTCGGCCATCACCAAGACTTTTGGAGCTCGTTGCTCTCCTCCACCAAGCAGTTACTCAATAAAACACCGGTGGATCTGTTGATGGTGCCTATCCGCGACTAACAGAACCACTTTCTTCCCCCGCGAAGGCGGTGATTCCGCCTTCTTGCTGCCATCATCGCTTTATCTGCTACCCACACCAGGATGAACCGATTGCGTCCCCGCGATGAAACGGTACACTGCCCTTTTTACCACTTTATCGAAGGAACCGAAGTCATGGGGTATCTTAGCGGCGTCACACTGCTGTGGGCCTTTTCATTTAGCCTGATTGGCGTGTATCTCGCCGGCCAAGTAGACAGTTATTTTTCTGTGCTGATGCGCATTGTATTGGCTGGACTGGTGTTTTTGCCCTTTTTGCGCCCTCGCCAAGTACGCCCTGCCTTTGCCGCTAAATTGATGCTGGTCGGTGCATGTCAACTCGGCATTATGTACTGCTTTTTCTATCAATCCTTTTTATTTTTGTCGGTGCCAGAGGTGCTGCTGTTTACCGTCTTTACCCCACTTTACGTCACCTTGATTTACGATGCCTTAAAACGCCAGTTTAGCGCGTGGTATCTCGTCACTGCCGCGGTTGCAGTGCTTGGCGCCGTGGTGATCCGCTATGCGACCGTCAATCCTGACTTTTTAATCGGCTTTTTGGTGGTGCAAGGTGCGAACCTGTGCTTTGCGATTGGCCAAGTTGGTTACAAATACCTGCTTGAGAAAGAGCAAACTCAGCTGCCTCAGCATGCGGTCTTCGGTTGGTTTTATCTTGGCGCCTTAGTGGTGGGTGTGCTGGCTTTTGCCTTGCTGGGCAACAGCAACAAGCTGCCCACGACACCCACCCAGTGGGGTGTATTGATTTATCTAGGTACTATCGCCTCAGGACTGGGGTATTTCTTTTGGAATAAAGGTGCGACGCTGGTTAATGCGGGGGCACTCGCGGTGATGAACAACGCCCTGATCCCAGCCGGCATTGTGGTCAATGTACTGATTTGGAATCGCGAGGCAGATCTCATGCCATTACTCAGTGGCGGGGTGTTGATTTTAGCTGCGCTGTGGTTTAACCAAACCTGGGTCAAACGCCACGTTGCCGCGCAACGGAGTGCCGCCCAACGGAATGCTGCCCCACGGTAGGCCGCCCCACGGCCTCTGCCACCCAAACACAAAACAGGCAGGGAAATCCCTGCCTGTTCACTTATCCGAGAGAGAAGACGCGATCAGATAAAGGCAAACGCGTCTGAGTAAAGGTGATCGCGGCTCACGCCACGCTCTTTGCAGAACATGTCACGCGCCACACCCGCCATTTCAAAACGGCCAGCGATATAGATGTCGTAAGCGCCCAGGCTGACAAAATCTTCCATCACCGCTTCCAATACATTACCCACTTTGCCGCGCCACTCGCCTTCGGCTTGCTCCACCACTGGCATAAAGGTGATATTGCTGTGTGACTCAGCCAGTGCTTGCAGCTCATCATGCGCATAGAGCTGACAAGGGGTGCGGGCGCCCCAATAAATAAAGATCGGAGACTGTATACCTTGGCTAATACAGTGATCGACCATGCTGCGCACGTAAGAAAAACCAGTACCACCGGCAATCAGCAGCAAAGGACGCTCGCTCTCACGTAGCCAAGCATCACCGGCAGGCTCAGTAATTTCAAAGTCCGCTTGACCACTTTCTAACGCGGCTTTGGCCTTTTCAACCACTTCTAAGGCAAACGGGTTTTCATCTGCCGCGCCAACGTGCAGCTCAAGCTCTGCACCCGCTTCGCGACATGGGCTGCTTGCCAGCGAAAACGGGCGCTTATCTTTTTCACCCATCACCGCCATCACGTATTGCCCCGGCTGATAGCTCACCGCCTGCTGCGGCTTTAGGATAATGCGGTAGGTGTGACACGCCAACGGCTCAACGGCGGTCACTTCACATAGTATCGACATTCTGTTCCTCTGTTTGTTATTGCTACAGCCGATGAGGTTATTAGAGGCGGCATCACTACCGCCTTTGGCTGTGTTTGTATCGTTAATGGTGAATGCTAGCGCATTCCAATAGGATTAGTCTAAGATCCCTAATTCATCCCAAATCGCGTCAACACGTGCGACGACCTCTGGATCTTTAGCAATAGGCGTCCCCCACTCACGGTCGGTTTCCCCTTGCCATTTATTGGTGGCATCGAGGCCCATTTTCGAGCCGAGCCCAACCACGGGAGAGGCAAAGTCAAGCGAATCAATAGGGGTATTATCCACCATCACGGTATCGCGCGACGGATCCATACGCGTGGTTATTGCCCAGATCACGTCATTCCAATCACGCGCGTTGACGTCGTCGTCACACACTATCACAAACTTGGTGTACATAAACTGGCGCAAGAACGACCACACGCCCATCATCACCCGCTTGGCATGACCGGGGTATTGTTTTTTCATGGTTACCACCGCCATGCGATACGAGCATCCTTCAGGCGGTAGGTAGAAATCGACAATCTCTGGGAACTGCTTTTGCAAAATCGGCACAAACACTTCGTTGAGTGCCACACCTAAAACGGCAGGTTCATCCGGTGGACGCCCCGTGTAGGTGCTGTGATAAATCGGTTTTTTGCGCATGGTCAGATGCGTCACAGTGAACACATGGTGACGCTCAACCTCATTGTAATAACCGGTATGATCGCCATACGGCCCTTCATCCGCGTACTCATTAGGGTCGATATAGCCTTCCATCACAATTTCCGCACTGGCCGGTACATCCAAGTCGTTGCTGATACATTTGGCCACTTCGGTTTTACTGCCCCGTAATAAGCCGGCAAACGCATACTCGGACAAGGTATCCGGCACGGGCGTCACCGCGCCTAGAATGGTGGCAGGGTCAGCACCATAGGCCACGGTCACTGGGAAAGGTTCATTGGGATGGGTTTGCATCCAATCATGCAAATCTAACGCGCCACCGCGATGGGCCAACCAACGCATGATCACTTTGTTTTTGCCAATCTTTTGCTGGCGATAAATACCCAAGTTTTGCCGCTTTTTGTTAGGGCCACGCGTGATTGTCAGTCCCCAGGTAAGCAAAGGTGCCACATCACCCGGCCAACAGCGCATCACCGGAATGGTATCCAGATCGACCTCATCGCCGCTCAGCACTACCTCTTGGCAACGAGGGCGGCGTACGGTTTTCGCCGGCATGTTGAGCACTTGGCGAAAAACGGGCAGTTTATCGAGTGCATCACGAAAGCCCTTGGGCGGCTCTGGCTCTTTGAGATAAGCAAGCAATTTGCCGACTTCACGTAGCTCGAGGACGTCGTGACGCCCCATTCCCAAAGCAACACGCTTGGGGGTACCAAACAGGTTCGCTAGCACCGGCATGTCATAGCCCACGGGATTTTCAAACAACAGTGCGGGACCACCAGCTCGTAACGTGCGGTCGCAAATCTCGGTCATCTCAAGATCGGGATCAACCGGCTGGCTAATGCGTTTTAGCTCGCCTTGGGTTTCAAGATAGTCAATAAAATCGCGCAAATCGGAAAGTTTCATATCAGGCTCAAGGGGTTAATGGTCGCCTCTATGATACCAAGTTAAGCGGTATCCGGATCGGTAAAGGCTCGACATTAGCGCGACGGTAACGCAGATGCAATGTGCTGTTGGCCAAGCGGTCCGAGCTGGTCTTGTAATCCGCTCAACCAATCCCCCTTGCCCGCTTCCACCAGCAGTTGTGCCACTTCTTTACCTTGACGCAACGACAGCTGTGTTAGCAAAAAGTCGGCAACGGGTGCAGGTAACGGCGACAAATTGGCCAGTTGTCGAATCGCCGGTCCTCGCAGCGAGGGGTTGTCAGCCGCCGCCATCATTTGCCGCAGTGCAAAGGGATCAGTTCCCCGCTCACGCAGCGCGTGCAAGGCCGCAAGGCTATACTGATCGGTGCCTCGGCGCCACAATCGCTCATACAGCGCAGAACGCTCAGTGGCTTGTGCCAACGCCGCCAAAATAGCATTGTCGGGCATCCACATTAGGGTCGGGTCATTGAGGTACTGATCGGCCAAATACGCTAAGCCATCGGCGTCATAATCGGCAATCATGGTCACCAAGGCGTCACGGCGTTGACGATAGTCGGGCTGATCGGGGTCAATCCATTCGGCCATCACTAATTGGCGATAGCTCAATAGCATGCCGAGCTCTTGGGTTAATTGCTGCTGACGATAGCGATTTAGCTGCTTGCGGGCCGCGGCGGCATAATGAAATGCTGGCGTGGTCACCCAGTAACCATCTTGTTGATGACGCAATAAGAAGTGCGGCTGCTGCTGACTTAAAGTAGCAAGGTACTCACGCCACTTGTCGTTATCAAGCCGCAGAGGCGAAGAAAGCAGCCGATATAAGGTCGCTTCTCGGGTGAGCGGCGGCAGTTGTCGGATGTGCGACTCAAGCGCGCTGATCTCGCCATTGGCTTGGAGGGTAAAGGCAGTCCGCATGGCATCTATCGTGCTCGCTTTATCTAACACTTGCTCGATAAAAGGCTGAGTCACAATTTGGCCCTCTGTCGCTGGCGCGTTGGCCGACACAGAGAGCGAGAAAAGGCCCACTAGGCCTAGGCCAATCCCTAATAACTTGATGCGAAAACGTCTTGCCATCCGTTGCAATCCTATCTTCGGTGCCACGCGTCCTGCGTCACCTTTCCTTGGTGACAATGATTGTGCGAGCTCAGTATCAACGGGGCAATAAAAAAGCACTGCGAATGCGCAGTGCTTAACATTATTGCGTTATCAGTTACGAGTTTTGCCGACGCATGGCGTCAAAGAACTCATTGTTGGTTTTGGACATCGCCAGTTTACCAATCAAGAATTCCATGCCTTCCAGCTCGCCCATCGGGTGGACGATTTTGCGCAGGATCCACATTTTTTGTAGTTCATCGGGCTTGGTCAGCAACTCTTCACGACGGGTACCAGAGCGGGTGAAATCGATGGCAGGGAAAACACGTTTTTCAGCAATCTTACGCGACAGGTGTAATTCCATATTACCCGTGCCTTTAAACTCTTCGTAGATCACTTCGTCCATCTTCGAGCCTGTGTCCACCAGCGCAGTGGCAATAATGGTCAAGCTGCCACCTTCTTCCACATTACGCGCCGCACCAAAGAAACGCTTAGGACGGTGCAAGGCGTTGGCGTCAACACCACCGGTCAATACTTTGCCTGACGACGGTACAACCGTGTTATAAGCACGCGCCAAACGGGTAATCGAGTCCAGCAAGATCACCACGTCTTTTTTGTGCTCCACCAAGCGCTTGGCTTTTTCGATAACCATTTCAGCCACTTGCACGTGACGGTTCGCTGGCTCGTCAAAGGTTGACGCGACCACTTCACCCTGTACCAAGCGCTGCATCTCGGTCACTTCTTCTGGGCGCTCATCAATCAAGAGCACCATCAGTTCACAATCCGGATGGTTGAACGCGATGCTTTGCGCAATGTTTTGCAGCAGCATGGTTTTACCCGCTTTTGGCGGTGCCACAATCAAGCCACGTTGCCCTTTACCAATCGGCGAGGCTAAGTCGAGTACACGGGCGGTGATGTCTTCGGTGGAGCCATTCCCACGTTCCATCACCATGCGCTCGCTGGCGTGCAATGGGGTCAAGTTTTCAAACAGGATTTTGCTGCGAGCATTGTCTGGCTTGTCACTGTTAACTTGGTTAACTTTTAATAGCGCAAAGTAGCGCTCGCCGTCTTTTGGCGGCCGAATTTTACCCGCGATGGTATCGCCTGTGCGCAGGTTAAAGCGACGAATTTGGCTTGGCGATACATAAATGTCGTCCGGGCCGGCCAAATACGAGCTGTCTGCGCTGCGCAAGAAGCCAAACCCGTCTTGAAGAATTTCCAGTACGCCATTGCCAAAAATATCTTCACCGCTTTTTGCGTGCTGTTTGAGGATCGAGAAAATGATGTCCTGTTTACGCAAGCGAGCCAGGTTTTCAAGTCCCATGCTTTCGCCAAGCGCAACCAGCGTCGAGACGGGTTGAGTCTTCAGTTCGGTAAGATTCATAGTGGTGAGTGTCTTGTTTGTCAAAGTTGAGGTCTGAAATTAGTTAGCGTGTCGAGACCAGTGGTATGTTCGAGAGATGAACAGAAGTACAAATTCCGTGCAATAAGGTAGCACCTAAATGGGGTATCGTCTAGTTAGCAGAAAAACAACCGCCGCTGAGAGGCAGCGACGGTTACTTTAGCATTAGAGGTTGGCGTCAAGAAACTCTTTCAACTGAGTTTTTGACACTGCACCAACCTTGGTTGCTGCTACGTTGCCATCTTTAAAGAGCAGCAACGTTGGGATACCACGGATGCCGAACTTAGGCGGTGTACCTGCGTTCTGGTCAATGTTCAGTTTTCCGATGGTGACTTTACCTGCGTATTCTTCAGCGATTTCGTCCAGGATTGGCGCGATCATTTTGCAAGGTCCACACCATTCTGCCCAAAAATCTACCAATACAGGCCCTGCAGCTTTTAGAACGTCTGCTTCAAAGCTGTCGTCGGTTAGCTGCATAATTTTGTCGCTCATCTTCTACTCCAATACATGTTTTTGTTACTGGCTAAATTGCGACCAGTAAATTATGGGACTATTTGACTGGATTCGCTTCCGTATTGCAAGCCTAAGCTGATATTCTATCCGGATGAAAATGACGCATATCACAGAGCAGAAATTTGCCGAGCTCGGCTTGCACGCCGATGTTCTTAAGAGCTTGGAGGCCAAAGGGTTTACTCAATGTACCCCAATCCAAGCCTTGGCATTGCCGGTCCTGCTCACCGGCCAAGACATTGCAGGACAGGCGCAAACGGGGACAGGCAAAACCCTGGCGTTCCTGGCTGCGACGTTTCATCACCTCCTTACAACCGATGCCCCTGCATCGCGTAAAAAGAATCAACCGCGTGCCATCATATTAGCTCCTACGCGTGAATTAGCGATTCAGATCTATAATGATGCGGAGCCGCTATTAGCCAATACGTCGATCAGCGCAGGACTTGCCTATGGTGGCGAAGGCTACGACAAACAGCAACAAACACTTGAACAGGGTGTCGACATTTTAATCGGAACCTGTGGTCGAATCATCGATTTTTACAAAAAGAAAGTGATTGATTTGCATGGTATTCAAGCCGTAGTGCTTGATGAAGCCGACCGTATGTTTGATCTCGGTTTTATCAAAGATATCCGCTTTTTGTTTAACCGCATGCCCGCCCCCGATCAGCGCTTGAACATGCTGTTTTCGGCGACCTTGTCGTATCGCGTTCAAGAACTGGCCTTCGAGCACATGACGAACCCAGAGCATGTGGTGGTCGAGCCCGAACAAATTACCGGCCATCGCATCAAAGAAGAGTTGTTCCAGCCATCGAACAAGGAAAAAATGCCGCTGCTGCAAACCTTGATCGAAGAAGACTGGCCTGAACGCGCGATCATTTTTGCCAACACTAAGCATCGCTGCGAATCGATTTGGGCGCATCTAGCCGCCGATAACCACCGTGTAGGCTTGCTTACGGGTGACGTGCCGCAGAAAAAACGGGTTAAAATCCTCGAACAATTCACTAATGGTGAGCTGGATTTGTTGGTGGCGACTGATGTCGCGGCGCGCGGCCTGCATATTCCGCAGGTGACCCATGTGTTTAATTATGATCTCCCAGACGACGCACAAGACTACGTGCATCGCATTGGCCGAACGGGGCGTGCAGGCGCCAGTGGTAGCTCCATCAGCTTTGCGTGTGAAGAATACGCCGTCAATCTCCCCGCGATTGAAGAATACATCGAACACAGTATTCCAGTCAGCGAATTTGACCGCAGTGCACTGCTAAAAGATTTGCCGCCGCCGAAGAAAATGGCCAAGCGCCCCAATACGCAGCGTCGCAGCAACAACAAAGGTGGCGGAAATAACCGTAACCGCCAACGTCGCCGTCCGCAAAAGTCGGCATAAGGTTTAACGGCACATAGGTCAGAGCGCATCATGAGTGGTCACGGACATCCCACATCGACCCCGTCGCTGTACGCCGCGATTGATTTAGGCTCCAACAGCTTTCATATGCTGGTGGTGCGCCAAGTGGCAGGCAGCGTGCAAACTCTCGCGAAAATTAAGCGAAAAGTTCGTCTCGCCGCAGGCATGGACGACCAACAACAGCTAAGCGACGAAGCCATGCAGCGTGGCTGGGATTGCTTGGCCTTGTTCGCCGAGCGCCTGCAAGATTTCAACACCGACAATATCCGTGTCGTCGCCACGGCGGCTCTACGTCGCGCAAGCAACGCGGATGCGTTTTTAGCCCGAGCTAACAAACTGCTTGGCCACCCGATTGAAATCATTTCGGGGGAAGAAGAGGCGCGTACCATCTACCAAGGGGTCGCGCATACCTCTGGCGGAGCGGGCAAACGCTTGGTGGTCGACATCGGTGGTGCCAGCACCGAGCTCATCATCGGCGAGCAATTTGAGCCTACCTTACTGCAAAGCCTCAATATGGGCTGTGTCACCTTTTTAGAAGACTATTTTGCCGATCGCGTGCTCAATCAATCGGCGTTTGATACCGCGATTGCCGGCGCCAAAGCCGAGTTAGCCCCGCTGATTGCGCAGTATCGTGCGCTCGGTTGGGACTGCTGCGTAGGTGCCAGCGGCACCGTGCAGGCACTGCAAGAGATCATGGTCACCCAAGGCATGGATGAAGTGATTACACTCGATAAACTGCATCGTTTGCGCGATCAAGCCATCGCCTGTGGGCAAATGGACGCATTGGATATAGAGGGGTTGACGTTAGAACGTGCGCTGGTGTTTCCAAGCGGCTTATCGATACTGATCGCCATTTTCGAGTGCTTAGAGGTGACACGCATGACCCTAGCGGGTGGGGCGCTGCGAGAAGGCTTGGTGTATGAAATGATGACCGCGATGCGCCATAGCGATATTCGTGCCCGCACCATTGCCAGCATCCAGTCGCGCTATCAGCTGGATGAAGCACACGGTATCAATGTCGCCGACACCGCCTTGGAGCTGCTCAATCAATGTCCGGCATCCTGGGTACCTGAGCCGGAAGCACAAAGCTTGCTCCATGCCGCCGCCTGCGTGCATGAAATTGGTTTAAGCATTGGCTTTAAACAAGATGGTGATCATGCCGCGTATTTGATCACCCATCTCGATCTGCCCGGCTTTACGCGAGCACAGAAACAATTAGTCGCCACCTTACTCCGCTACTATCGAGAGCAACTGGTGCTCATTGATGGCCAGCACGCGCTGTCTACCACCAGCGCCAATCGTCTGTTGCGCCTGCTGCGAATTGCGGTGATCTTATGCCATCGACGCGACAGTCGCGTCCGACCGATGCTAGCCCTCACTGCCGAGGAGGATGCCCTTACCCTCCACTTGGACACCACATTACTCGAGGCCAGCCCCTTGTTGCGTGCCGAGTTAGAGCAAGAGGCCTTGCGCCAATCAAGCCTTGGGTTGCCCCTAGTGGTGCTCACTGACGAGACTCGCATCTAACACCGGCGATGAATAAAAAAGCCCGCACCAGTGATGATGCGGGCTTTTTTTATTGAAGATCTGCGACACTACGCGGTGGTGATCCCGCTATGACGCAATAAGGCGTCAGGGCTTGGTTCGCGACCTCTAAAGCGCACAAACAAATCTTTCGGTGCCTCACTGCCGCCACGGCTGAGAATATGATTCAGGAAGTCCTCGCCGGTGTCGCGGTTAAAGATCCCTTCTTCTTCAAAGCGCGAGTAAGCATCGCTCGATAGCACTTCTGCCCATTTATAGCTGTAGTAGCCTGCACTGTAGCCACCGGCAAAAATATGGCCAAACGCGTGCGGGAAACGGTTCCACTCAGGCGCGGGAACCACAGAGACCTGCTCACGCACCGCACTGAGTGTTTCCATGATCCGCGGGCCGACCTCAGGGTCAAACTCGCTGAACAAACGGAAGTCGAATAAACTGAACTCAAGCTGGCGCAACATCGCCATCGCCGAATTAAAGTTCTTCGCGGCGAGCATTTTTTCTAGCATGTCTTCCGGTAAGGCTTCTCCCGTTTGGTAGTGCCCCGAGATAAAGCTCAGTGCCTCTTGCTCCCAGCACCAGTTCTCTAAAAACTGGCTTGGCAGCTCAACCGCATCCCAAGGCACACCATTGATCCCTGACACATCCGCCACGTCGACTTGCGTCAACATATGGTGAATGCCATGACCAAATTCGTGGAATAAGGTCACTACTTCGTCATGGGTAAACAGCGCAGGGTCATCGCCCACTGGTGGGTTAAAGTTGCAGGTTAAATACGCTACTGGCGTTTGTAGCTCACCGTCTGCTTGACGACGACGAACGCGACACTCATCCATCCATGCGCCGCCACGTTTGTTTTCTCGTGCATACAAGTCAAGGTAGAAGCTACCGCGCAGGGTGCCTTGGCTATCATGAATATCATAAAAGCGCACACTGTCATGCCAGGTGTCGATGCCTTTACGCTCGGTAATCGTCATGCCAAACACACGATGCATCACTTCAAACAAGCCGGAGAGTACACGTGCTTCAGGGAAGTAAGGGCGAAGCGCTTCGTCAGAGATGGTGTAGCGTGCTTGCTTGAGTTTTTCACTGTAATAAGGGATATCCCAAGGCTCGAGGGCATCAACCCCAAACTCTTCTTTGGCATAGGCTTTCACTTCCGCGAATTCACGCTCGCCTTGTGGGCGCGCTTTATCGACCAGATCATTCAAAAAGCCCATCACCTGGTCTGGGGTTTCCGCCATTTTCGTGGCGAGGGATAGTTCACTGTAGTGATTAAAGCCAAGTAGACGTGCTAACTCATGCTTGAGGCGCAGCGACTCGTTCATCAGCTCAGTATTGTCCCACTGCCCCGCCTGCGGCCCGCGATCAGAGGCGCGCGTGGTAAAGGCTTCGTACATTTCCTGACGCAGCGCTCGATTATCACAGTACATCATGACGGGCAGATACGAAGGGATATCCAGGGTAAATAAGTAACCTTGTTGCGACTTGCTCTCGGCTTGCGCTTTTGCCGCGTTGCGCGCCGATTCGGGTAACCCCGCTAAGTCACTTTCATCGCTAATCAGCTTGCTCCACCCCATGGTGGCATCGAGCACATTGTTGCTAAACGATGATGACAGCTCCGACAACCGCTTTTGAATCTCACCAAAGCGGTGTTGCTGGTCGGCTGGCAAGGCAATTCCGGACAGTTCAAAGTCTTGCAGCGCATCGTTAATCGCTTTTTGCTGTGCCACATCGAGGGCGGAAAACTCAGCACTGTCTTTCATCGCTTTGTATGCTTGGTATAACCCCTTGTGCTGACCACGCCAGGTGGAGTATTCCGACAGTAACGCCAGGCAGCTTTCATACGCCTCACGCAATGGCTGACTATTGACCACCGCATTCATATGGCTCACCGGTGACCAGATGCGGCCAAGTCGATCTTCCGCCTCTGTGACAGGCACACTGACCGAATCCCAGCTGGGTTGCTCAGTCGCCGCCGCGGCATCTACCGCTTGGCGACAGTCAGCAATCGCGGCTTCCACTGCTGGTTTGACATGCTCTGGCTTAATGGCGGAAAACGGAGGTAAATCCTCAAATTGAAGAAGCGGGTTGGACATAGTGCCTTCCTTTTTGCTGATAAGGCGCTCGCATCGCGAGCCCCGGGCAGATAAGTAACCTTATCTATATGCCGTCTCTCTCTACGCTTTTCAATCCCTCCCCGTTTAGCGGGGTGTATTGCGAGCGTTACAAAATGATTCTGAGACTGCTGCCGCACTGTCGGTTTGGTATGCTATGTCTGTAGGGGTCAGAGATAGTGGCTTTACAAGTGACACCAAACACGACAAGCTGACCTCGATATCAATGCCAGTGGCACCCAGTGCCTATAAGATGGAGAAAGACATGGCGAAGCATTTCGACTACATCTGTATCGGTGGCGGCAGCGGCGGTATTGCCTCAGCCAACCGTGCCGCGATGCACGGTGCTAACGTCGCCCTTATTGAAGCAAAGCACCTTGGTGGCACCTGCGTAAACGTAGGCTGTGTCCCTAAAAAAGTCATGTGGCACGGCGCTCAAGTTGCCGAAGCCCTTAACCTTTACGCATCAGACTATGGCTTTGATGTGGACGTGAAAGGCTTTAATTGGTCGACCTTAGTGGATAACCGTGAAGCCTACATTAGCCGCATTCATAAGGCTTACGACAACGTTCTGGGTAAAAACAATATCGATGTCATTCGTGGTTTTGCCCGCTTTGTCGATAACAACACGGTAGAAGTGGATGGCGAGCACTACACCGCCGATCACTTTCTGATTGCCGTGGGGGGCACTCCCACTATTCCGAACATTCCAGGCGCAGAGTTGGGGATTGACTCCGATGGCTTCTTTGCCCTCCCCGAGCAACCTAAACGCGTGGCCGTGGTCGGTGCGGGTTACATTGCGGTCGAAATCGCCGGCGTACTGCATGCCTTGGGCTCTGATACCCACTTATTTGTGCGTAAAGACCGCCCATTACGCACCTTCGACCCTATGGTCACCGACACCTTGGTCGAGGTAATGGAAAAAGAAGGCCCCACTCTTCACACCCAACATGTCCCCGTGTCGGTCACTGAAGAAAGTGATGGTAGCCTGACTCTGGCCTTTGAAAACGGCACCACCCACAACACGGACACCCTGATCTGGGCGATTGGCCGTCACCCGACGACCGATAAAATCAACCTCGGCGCCACCGACGTGCAGACCACGGCCGATGGCTACATCAAGGTTGACCCCTATCAGACCACCAGCGTCCCACACATTCACTGTGTCGGGGATATCATGGATGGCGGGATTGAGCTGACGCCTGTCGCCGTCAAAGCTGGACGTCTGCTCTCAGAACGTCTGTTTAACGGCCAAACGCATGCCAAAATGGACTATGATTTGGTTCCCACCGTGGTATTCAGTCACCCACCCATTGGCACCATTGGTTTGAGCGAACCAGAGGCGCGTGCCAAATACGGCGATGACAATATTAAAGTCTATACCTCCAGCTTTGCGGCCATGTACACCGCCGTCACTCAGCACCGTCAACCCTGTAAGATGAAACTGGTTTGCGCGGGCGATGAAGAAAAAGTGGTCGGTCTGCACGGTATTGGCTTTACCGTTGATGAAATGATTCAAGGTTTTGCGGTAGCGATGAAGATGGGCGCCACCAAAGCGGACTTTGATAGTGTGGTCGCGATTCACCCCACCGGGTCAGAAGAGTTTGTTACCATGCGCTAAACCGCGCGAAATGGGCTCACATCAAAACGCCGTGTTCAACACGGCGTTTTTTATTGGTCACTCGCGAGCATGATGAGACAGGCGATTAGTGAGTGAGCTGCGCACAAAATCGTGCTAAGCCTTCTTTAATGTCCGCTAACGCAGCAGCGGCTTGGTCGGCGGCCTCTTGCTTTGCCGCTTGCTCGAGCGTCAATGCTTGCTGATGCAGCTCGAGCGCCGCTAAATTGCCAGCGCTGCCTTTCATTTTGTGCGCTTCGCGCGCCAAGGCGGTGTAGTCGGCGTTAGCAAGCTGCTTTTCCATGCTTGGCAGTTGTTGCTCACTTTCTTCAACAAATATACTGCAAGCCTCATCAAGAAGCGCCGGGCTATCCATTAGCCGGCTTAAGGCTTCTTCTTTATCCCAAACCGATACATCGGCTTTTCCTTGATTGACACTCATGATGGACCCTTTGTACTGATAGACCTATGTGCCACGGGGGCGGATTGATGGCTTTGTCGCCACCTTGTTTCTAATCGTTACTAAGCTTAACTGTCTACGTCTAGCACATTGAGAATGTCGCTAAACTCAGGCTCAATCATGCTCGCTTTTCCCCCAATTCATAACAAAGAAGTGAGTGCAGAACATGATGGATATGTTGCCTTGGCTAATCGTTTCTGGCCTGATTGTCTCAGTGATCACCGGACTACTGACCGTACTGATGGTAAAAGGCCTCGACTAAGCCCTTCAAGGCTCCTTAGTTCGCTATGGAGCCTTTATTTTTCCTTCCTTTTTTTGCCTTTCTTTTTTTCTTTGTTCGCTTTTTTGCCCTTTTTGTCTTTCTTGTCCGCTTTATTCTTGGCTTTTTGCGCTTTTTTATCCCCGTCACTGGCAAGAGGCACAGGGCGACAGAGATAACCTTTTTCACTGGCGACTCGCGCACACTTACTGCAAGCCGCTCGCGGTGGCGTGGTAATCGATGCGAGCGCACTTAAGTTGGCCTCAACCTCACCCCGTCGCCATTTGCACAAAGACTTAGCCATTTACGCCTCCGCACTTAACGCTGCGTTGATATACATGTCAAAGCGGTTCTTCTTGGTGGTAATACTAGAGTGTGGTGGCGTTGCCGCCAAGGGCTCAGCATAATCTGGACGCTTAACCACTACGCGGCTACGCGCGAGCTGGCACGCAGGCGCTAACAAGGCATCGGCGTCCGTGTCAGCGCCCACCAAAGCTTGGAACACACGCATTTCTTTTTTCACTAAGGCTGCTTTTTTCTTGTGGGGATACATAGGATCTAAATAGACCACATCAGGTCGTTGTAGCCCAGGGGTCTGCGCCATATCGGTAAGTGCTTGCTCACTACTGGCATGCAGCAGTGTCATGCGCGATTGCATCCATGTACCAATCTCACTGTCTTGATAGGCGCGCTGTAGCCCATCGTCGAGCAATGCGGCGACCACTGGATGCCGCTCAATCATTTGCACCTGACAACCTAAGGATGCTAATACGAACGCATCACGACCCAAGCCAGCCGTGGCATCCAACACCCGTGGCGTGACGCCTTTGTTGAGCCCCACCGCCTTCGCGATTGCCTGCCCTTTGCCGCCACCGAACTTACGCCGATGGCCGACCGCACCGCCAACAAAGTCGACATACACAGCGCCTAACTTAGGCTCATCCTGTTTGCGCAGCTCAAGGCGTGTCGTGGTCATGATCAACGCAAATGACGAATCAGGTGTGTGTGTAAGTGACCACTTGCTTTTTAGTCCCTCAAATTGCTCGGACTTGTCAGGGGCGTCGCAAATCAAACTGAGTTGCACATTGGCTCTCCGCGGCTGGTTATGCGCCGAGTATATCAGAGATGGATTTTTTCCTTTATCGTCTCTCGACGCGTCGACCAATTTTTTACCTGCTCGCCTAAGGGCGCGGGTACGCTAAAGTGATAGCCTTGGGCATAATCCACATCCAGCGCGCGTAGTTTGTTGAGAATATCGGCGTTCTCGACAAACTCCGCCACGGTTTGTTTCCCCATTTGTTTAGCCAACTCATTGATTGCTTTCACCATCGCATAATCGGTGTCATCGGTGGCGATATCGCGGATAAATTGGCCATCGATTTTAATGATGTCGACGGGCAAGCGCTTCAAGTAACCAAACGACGAAATGCCCGCGCCAAAGTCGTCCAAGGCAATCACACACCCCAAGGCTTTTAGCTGCGAGAAAAGCTCGATAGCACTGCTCATGTTGGTAATCGCCGCGGTTTCAGTGATCTCCAGACAGATGCACTCGCTAGGCACTTGGGTTTGCTTAATCGCGGCAATTAAGAAGGTAACAAAATCTTTTTGGGTGATTGACCGTCCCGACAGGTTAATCGAGATTTTACCCAGCTTGGCAATCTGATCCGGGTGAGCATCAAACCACGCCAGCGTTTTGGTCACCACCACAGTGTCGAGTTGATGTGCCATGTTGTAGCGCTCGGCTGCTGGGATAAACATGCTGGGCGGCAACCAACCGCCTTGGGTATCGCGCATCCGCACCAACGCCTCGATGTAGAGCGTATCTTGTCTACCCGGTCGGATATCGACGATCTGCTGTGCATAGATATCAAAGCGGTCGTGAGCAATGGCATCATGGATGTGGCTGACATATGCCATTTCTTGCTCACGGCGTTGCAGCTCCTCATCATCCGGGTGATAAAGGTGTAAACGGTTACGCCCTTCGTCTTTGGCGGCATAGCAGGCGGTATCCGCTTGCGCGTGTACCTGCTGCGGCGAGCCGGCGGTACGATCCAGAAGACGAATCCCCAACGAACACGCCAAGCGCATGCGACTGCCGTGCCAGAAAAACTCACTGTCCGCCAAGGTTGCCAGGAGTTGGTGCCCCCAACTCAACGCGCTCTCGGCCGAGTGATGATAGGCAATCACACCAAATTCATCGCCCCCGAGTCGCGACAAGACCGCACCTGCCGGCAGATGTTGCTGGATGATCTGGGCAACTTGTTTAAGTGCCTCGTCCCCCGCTTCATGTCCGGCGGTGTCATTAATCAGCTTAAACTGGTCCATATCGATGTAGTACATCGCGTGACACTGATCTTCTTCTCGCGCTTGTAACAGCGCGGCGGCGAGCTTTTGTTCAAAATAACTACGATTATACAGCCCCGTTAAATAGTCGTGATGGGCTTGATAAGTCAGCTGGTTTTCCATTTCTCGATGCGCGGTGATGTCTTCGCCCACCACCAGCAGCTGCGTCTGATTATGCATCGCGCGCACGGTTTCCCGAACCCACAAGGTATGACCATTGCCGGCACGATACGGGATCTCACGCCGCCACACCTGCTCTTGGTTGTTGTGATCCCGTTTAATCATTCGATGGGGAGGCACTTGATGATCCGCATATAAGGAGGTGATCTTGTGCCCTAATAACGCGGCTTTATCATAACCAAACAAATCAGCGGCATACTGATTGAGCGATTGAATACGTGCTTGGTAATCAATGGTTAATAGAATGACAGGCTGCTGTTCATACAACATGCGGTATTCAATTTCGCTGCGCTGTAGCTTCTCTTCGGTTTGTTTGCGCTGGGTAATATCACGAGCTTCTAACAGCACGCGACGTTGACCGTTTTCGCTGGGAAACCCTTTGACCGCCACGTCCAAAATCACCTCACGATGCGCTTCACTGAGGCAAAGCTCAAACCGGCGAGGCTGGGAGAAATCGGTAAGCTTGAGGTGCTCCTCGAGGCGGGCGGGATTGCGCCAAATCGGCCAAAACCACAAAGGTCGTCCACGATACGGGTGACTCACGCTGATTAATTGATTAAAGCTGGCATTACCTGACACCAAGATCCCGTTCTCATCCAACAGTGCAATAAACTGGTTACTTTGATCAAAAATACCTTTAAGCATTGCTCGGTGACGCTTTAACGCTGACTCACTGCGACGTAACTGGCGAATGTTGGCACCGAGCATGGCTATCACGCTTCCCAATACCAACACCGCCAATGCCACGGCTTGAAACGCAACTTGGTGCTTTTGCCAAAGCGGCTGAGGCTTGTTAATCACCTCAGCGTCTTCGATGGCGCTCACATCCACACCCCAATCTTTCAGTGCGGGGTAATCGAATAACGTCAGGTTAGTACTGTCTCTTTCAGGGGGGAGGTTGCCCGCCAGTACATCCAACAGCAGCTGACCTTGGTGCTGACCTTGAGTTTTACCATCGATCACAATGCCACCGATCACGCCCTGACCCAGCATAAAGCTCATCGCACCATAAATCGGTACAGGCGAATCTTGGGTAAGAGTATGAATACCACTGAGTCTATCGAGAAAGGTGCCGTTCGCATCGCGAAAATAGGACAAGTAATACACCGCCTCGCCCGGCTGCATCGCTTGAATACGGTCACGTAAACCTTGGAATGGCAGGTTGGACAGCCTCACAATCTCGAGGCCTGACTGACCCGCCTTTCTCAGTTGCGCCTTCACCACATTCCAATACTGACGACTGGAGAACGTCTCATCGAGCAGTACATACACCCGCTTTAAATCTGGATGCAAGCGCTTCATTAGCGCCAAGTTGCGCGGTAGGTCTATTTCTTCTTTCACCCCCGTGACCTTGGGCAGTAAGGGGTAATGTTGACGACCAAAGTTATTGAGCCCCGCATAGACGACCGGTGTATCGCCCACGTACTCATGCAATTCATGGATCAGCCATAATGCGGCATTATCCGTGGTCAGAATGGCATCAAAATCATGGTTGGTCAGTTTATGGATATAAACATCTTTGAGCTGTTCGCGATAGGCATCCGATTGGTAGCGTTTACTTTCTAGGTAGGAATGCTGGAAAGCGATCTCTTCGCCTTGCGTGGCTGTTTCCAACCCTTCAACCAACGCCTGGTTCCAAAAGAAACCAGGATGATAGGAGTGCACCACCAGCACATCTTTTTGTGCGGCATTGACGCTACTGGCGATGAGCAGTAGTAAGCCACCGAAAACGTATTTGATCCCCACATCCCCTTCCTGTTGGTTTGTTGGTATCTTGCTAAACAACGCGATACCCTACATTAGGCGTTAACGAAGTGGCTAAGCAACCGCGTTAACGAAAAATCTGGCCATGCTATAACTAAAAGACTAAAACAATGAACGAGTTGCCAAAATTGGATGACCTAGATCGTCGTATTCTCTCTACGCTGTTGGATGACGCGCGCGTCCCTTACGCAGAAATGGCAAAGCGCTTTCATGTCAGCCCCGCCACCGTTCACGTGCGGGTTGAGAAAATGAAAGCCGCGGGCATCATCGAAGGCACGGAAATATTGGTCAACACCAAAAAACTCGGCTACGACGTGTGCTGCTTTATCGGCATCAATCTTAAAGCGGCGCGAGATTACCACTCGGCACTAGAAAAACTCAATCAGCTCGACGAGGTGGTAGAAGCCTACTACACCACGGGGGCCTATAATATTTTCGTTAAGCTCATGTGCCGCTCTATCGAAGAGCTACAGTTTGTGTTGATTGACAAGCTTCAAGCCATCGACGAAGTACAATCCACAGAAACACTGATCTCACTACAGAACCCCATTAACCGCAATGTGATCCCTTGAGTTTTGTGGGGTCATCCAGGGCAGGCTAAAAAAAACGCCCTTGCTCGTGGCAAGGGCGCTTTCATAAAAGGCGAGTTAGCCGACCGTCTCTTCCGGTCTGGGAGGCAAGGTGGCACCCGCGTCTTCCGCTAACCACTCGGCCACTTGCTTAGCAAAGTAGGTGAGGATCCCATCGGCCCCCGCACGCTTAAAGCACAATAATGACTCCATCACTGTCTCGCGCTCTTTTAGCCAGCCATTATCAATGGCCGCCTTGTGCATCGCATACTCGCCCGATACCTGGTAGGCAAACGTCGGCACTTTAAGCTCATTTTTTACCCGGCGTACCACATCCAAATACGGCATCCCGGGTTTAACCATCACGGTATCAGCCCCTTCAGCAATATCCATCGCCACTTCGTGCAAGGCTTCATCGCTGTTGGCCGGATCCATTTGATAGTTAGCTTTGTTACCCCCTTTCAGGTTCGCCGCCGAGCCTAATGCATCGCGAAACGGGCCGTAGTAATTGGACGCATACTTGGCAGAATACGCCATGATCTGGGTATTGATATGACCATTGGCTTCCAATGCCTCACGGATACGACCAATCCGTCCATCCATCATGTCAGAAGGCGCGACAATATCGACGCCCGCTTCGGCATGAGATAGGGCTTGTTTGATCAGTACCTCAGTGGTGGGCTCGTTCATCACATAGCCGTCTTCATCAATGATCCCGTCTTGGCCGTGCACAGTGTAAGGGTCTAGTGCCACATCGGTGATCACGCCCATTTGCGGCACATGCTCTTTGAGTAAGCGCACCGCGCGTGGCACTAACCCTTCGGGGTTAAATGCCTCCGAGGCACAGCTGGTTTTAAACTCTTTCGGGATCACAGGAAAGAGCGCAATGGCAGGGACACCCAGCTTGGCAAGGTAATCGGCTTCATGGAGCAATAAATCAATCGAGAGTCGCTCGATGCCGGGCATGGATGCCACTGGCTCACGACGATTCTTACCCATGAGCACGAAGATTGGGTAAATCAAATCGCTTGCGGACAATGAATGTTCCGCCACCATACGGCGGCTAAAGTCAGTTTTGCGTGTACGACGCAGGCGTCGAGCAGGAAAGGCGCCTTGAATGGATACGGTCACTGTATCCTCCTTTAAGTTGCAGACCTGGGCTTTGGGGCAGCGAACTGCCTCGTGTAGTGTTCACCCAGTCACTGAATAGAAAAGCAGCGCTGAGTGTTTTTTATTGTGCAATCAATAATATGTTCGACAGGCTGTTGACGTAATCGTGCCACTGTTTGGGCGATATGGGGCAAGTATTTCGGCTCATTACGACTGCGTTTAGGTCGCGGCCGTATATCGCGAGGCTGTAAATACGGCGCATCGGTTTCTATCATCAACCTGTCATCGGGCAACCAGCTTACCTGTTGCTGAAGCTGCTGTCCGCGGCGCTCGTCGCATAGCCATCCCGTTACCCCTATATATAAACCGGCATCGAGGCAATCGCGCAGCGCGCGGTCATCGCCAGTAAAACAATGCAGCACCGCCGCGGGCAGTTTGTCGAGCCATGGACGCAAAATGGCGAACCAGCGATCGTGGGCATCACGACAGTGCATAAACACCGGCATTGAAAGCTCAGCCGCTAGCGCAAGCTGCGCCTCAAAGACCGCTTCTTGTTGTGGCCGCGGCGAAAAGTCCCGATTAAAATCAAGCCCACACTCACCGATTGCGACCACCTCGGGACGCTGCGCTAATTGCTGAATCGCGCTTAAATCTGTCGCCTCGACCGATTTGGCATCATGCGGGTGAACACCCGCCGTGGCATAGACAAAACCAGGATAAGAGCTCGCAAGCGCGGCGGCTGCTTGGCTCTCATCGATACTGGTGCCGGTCAGAATCATGCCCGTGACGCCCGCCTGTTTGGCATCAGCCACCACGGTCTCTCTGTCTTGATCAAACCGTGTGCTTGTCAGGTTAACACCAATATCGATCATTCACTGGCCTCCTCGGATTCTGATTTCTCACGTGGGACATAAAAACGCGATAGCACCACGCCCAGCTCGAACAGCAAGCACATGGGAATGGCCAGCAAGGTTTGTGAAATCATATCCGGTGGCGTCAGCATCATCCCCACCACAAACGCAGCCACTACCACATAGGGCCGCTTGCGGGTTAAGCTTTGTGCCGTGGTCGCCCCTGTCCAAACCAGCAGTATAATCGCGATAGGGATCTCAAAGGCAATGCCAAAGGCGAGAAAGAGCGCCAAGATAAAGTCGAGATAACTGGCAATATCCGTTGCCACTTGCACCCCTTCTGGCGCAATAGACGTGAAAAAGCCAAACACCAATGGCAGCACCACCCAGTACGCAAATGCCACGCCCGCGTAGAACAGCAACGAACTCGACACCAAAAGCGGCATCACTAACCGCTGTTCATGCTTATACAGGCCGGGGGCAACGAACGCCCAGATTTGATATAGCACCACAGGGATGGCGACGAAGACGGATATGACCAAAGTCAGCTTAATTGGGGTAAAGAAGGGAGACGCGACATCCGTAGCGATCATGCTCGCCCCTTCGGGCAGTTTGTCGATCAGCGGTTGGGCAATCAGGCTGTAAATATCATTGGCAAAATACACCAAGCAGGCAAAGACCACTAAGATGGCGATAATTGCGCGAAGCAGGCGGTTACGAAGCTCCATCAAGTGGCTGATAAGGGGCTGAGTATCGTTCACAGAAGACATAGTGGTTTGTTCACCGAAAACATAAAGCGTCTGACTCGTTATCGCTTATCCGTTGATGGCGCATCGTCGCCTTCATCGGGGTGATGAGAAGAAGGCGACGCTGCATAAGGGCGTTGTACATCCGCCGCACGTTGACGTAGAGTGTCGACCGACTCTTGTAGCTCAGGTGACAAATCTTTCATCCCCGCTTGTTCGGCCTTGTGTAAATTGTCTTGGAGCTCTTTTAGCTTGAGCTCTTGTTCAAGCTCATCACGGACAGATCCTGCCATCCGTTTCGCCGCCCCCACCCAGCGCGACACATTGCGTATCGCAACCGGTAATCGCTCCGGGCCAAGCACCACGAGGCCAATAATGGCAATCAGCACTAACTCCCAGAAACCTATATCAAACACGGCTTACACCTGCTCTTTATCTTTGCGTGCTTGCTCTTTTTTCGACGCGTCGGCGTCACTGTTGTCCAATGACTGCTGCTGAAAATCCGCATCTTTGTCAGTGGTTTTGGTTTCATCATCGTTCATTGCTTTTTTAAAGCCTTTGACCGCTGAGCCAAGATCGCCCCCCATGTTACGTAGCTTCTTGGTACCAAATAACAACACCACAATCACCGCAATGATCAGCAACTGCCAAATACTAATTCCACCCATACCGGTTCCCTTTCTTCCGTTTGGTTAACTTGATGTGCGCAGCAGTGTAACTGCTATTTATTACAGGTTTTATTACAAAGTCGCCAGCCCCACAACCAAAAGATAACCGCACCTGCAGCGGCGACACTCGGTAAGGTCTCGACTCGGTTGGCAAACAAAATGGTCGCCGTCAGCAGTAACGTCGCACCAATCCCGAGCATATAAGTGGCGCGCGAGTGACGCTGTTTGGTCTGCAAGTAACCGTGATAATAGGCTTCTAAACGCTGATTGACCTGACGACCTTGCCGTAAGCCGTCGTACACCAGTTCTGGGATCTCGGGGAGTTTTTCCGCCCAAAACGGTGCCTTTTCACGCACCGCCGCCCAGACAGCTTGCGGCCCCACTTGCTGTTTCATCCACGACTCTAAAAATGGCTTCGCCGTGGTCCACAAATCTAGTTGCGGATAGAGCTGACGCCCAAGCCCTTCAATGTAGAGCAAGGTTTTTTGCAACAACACCAGCTGTGGCTGCACTTCCATATTAAACCGGCGCGCGGTGTTAAATAGGTTTAATAAAACATTACCGAACGAGATTTCGCACAATGGCTTTTCGAAAATGGGCTCACACACGGTGCGAATGGCAAACTCAAAATCATCCACGTTGGTGTCGTGCGGCACCCAGCCAGAGTCAACATGCAGCTCCGCCACTTTACGGTAATCGCGGTTAAAAAAGGCGATAAAGTTTTCTGCCAAATAGCGTTTATCGTCGCGATTAAGGGTGCCGACAATCCCGCAATCAAGCCCAATCCACTGCGGATCATGTGGGTGCTCGTAGGAGACAAAGACATTGCCTGGATGCATATCCGCATGGAAAAAGCTGTCTCGGAATACCTGGGTAAAAAAGACCTCAACCCCACGTTCGGCCAGCAATTTCATGTCAGTACCATTGGCTTCTAGCGCCTCGATATCCGACACTTGAATGCCATAGATTCGCTCAGACACCATCACGTCTTTGCGGCAGTAGTCACTGAACACTTCGGGCACATACAGCGCCGGGTCGTTTTCAAAATTGCGGCGCAGCTGAATGGTATTGGCCGCTTCACGCATCAAATCCAGCTCATCGAGCAAGGTTTTTTCGTACTCGCGGATCACTTCGACCGGTTTTAAGCGACGCGCATCAGGCAGAAAACGCGCCACCAGCCGTGCCACACGATACATGAGCCGCAAGTCAGCTTGGATCACTGGCAAAATATCGGGGCGGATCACCTTCAGCACCACTTCACGCCCATTCGATTTGAGCGTAGCGGTGTGCACTTGCGCGATCGACGCAGAGGCGAGTGGATGGGGATCAAAGTCGCTAAACCAGGTTTCTAACGGGCCGCCTAACGAGGCTTCGATTTGCGCTTTGGCTTTGTGGCCATCAAAGGGTGCGACTTTATCTTGCAACTGTGCCAGCTCGTTGGCGATATCGGCGGGGAATAGATCACGACGCGTCGACATCATTTGCCCAAGCTTCACCCATACCGGGCCCAAGCTTTGCAGCGCCAAACGCAGTCGCTCCCCCACCGGCTTATCTGGGTGCTGATTCTTCAGCCAAAACAATGATTGGCGGCCAAGGTGCGCCAGCCGTGTTAAGGGTTGTTTGGGGAGTAAAGCATCCACACCATAAAGCAGTAAGGTACGGATGATAAAATACAAGCGACGAATTTCATTGAGTGTCATGCAGACTCCACCCGTTCTACCAACTGCTTAAACCTGGCTTCCAACCGCGCGACATCGCTGCGCAGCTCGTCCACTTGGTCACTGTATGACGCCACTTCTAATGGCCCAGGCGCTAAGCGCCATTCTTCCGTAATCACTTCTCCTGCATAGCGCTGTTGCCGCTGAGCCAATTGCTGCAATTGCTGCCAGCGCTGCTGCGCCTGACTCACCACCGTATGCGCAATCACATCGCCGGTGTAAGGTGCCAGCCACTCTGCCACGTCTAGTTCGATACCACTGAGCAACTGAGAAAACTGCTGGGCGACATCGATATCCCCCTCCAGCGTGAGTTTATCCGCTTTGATTAAGGCAGTTAAGTTTGCTTTTTGCTGTAGCTGTGGCAGTGCTGACAGTGACAATGATAGCGCCGCGTCGCATTCACCTTCGTAATGGCTAAGTACATCAATACGTTGGCCGAAGACAAAAATCAGTTGGCGATCAAGCTCTTGTAGAGTGACTCCGATACAACGCCCTTTTAGCCGAGCAAGGCGACGCTGGCTGTCGGCGTCTTTAGCAATCACAGCATTGAGCGCTGTTTCCAGGGCCGCGCACAACAGTGAATCAAGTGCCATGTTGGCTCCTTAGAATTTATATCCACGGTGCAGCGCCACGATCCCACCCGTCAGGTTGTAGTAGCTGGTTTGTTCAAAACCGGCTTGCTCCATCATTCCTTTTAAGGTTTCTTGATCAGGGTGCATGCGAATCGATTCGGCCAAATAGCGGTAGCTGTCTGGATCGTTAACAATCAGTTGCCCCATTTTGGGCAATACATGGAAAGAGTAGGCGTCGTAGACTTTTGACAACGGCTCGGCAACGGGTTTGGAGAATTCCAACACCAATAAACGCCCACCAGGTTTAAGCACACGGAACATCGAACGCAAGGCCGCATCTTTATCCGTCACGTTACGCAGCCCAAATGCGATGGTAATGCAATCAAAGTGGTCATCAGGGAATGGCAGCGCTTCTGCATTGGCTTGTACGTAGCTCACATTGCCAACAATGCCTTTATCACGCAGTTTATCGCGGCCCACTTTGAGCATTGAGTTATTAATGTCGGCGAGTACGACTTCACCACGCTCGCCGACAAGACGCGAGAATTTTGCGGTGAGATCGCCCGTACCACCGGCTAAGTCGAGCACTTTTTGCCCAGGGCGGACACCACTGCAGTCAATGGTAAAGCGTTTCCAGATACGGTGAATGCCCATCGACATCACATCGTTCATCAGATCATATTTTGCAGCCACCGAATGAAACACATTGGCCACGAGGCTTTCTTTTTCTTGGCGTTTCACTTGTTGGTAGCCAAAATCGATCGTCTCTTGATCCTGGTGCGCGTTTTTATCTGTCATTTTATTCCCCTAACGTATTGGCCCCAGTTTACTTTATCGCCCATCCCGACTCCAAGCGTACGACCAAGTTTATTATGATTCTTGCGGATTTGCGTCCCGCTCTGCCTGTGTAAGATTAAGAGGCTCATCAGGCGCAGGGTCGGTGGCAACACTGGCCAGCGACGGGCTGATGTCCCGTTTCACCTCCACGCCCAGCGCTTTAAACCCCTCTGCTTGGCGAATAATATTACCGCGGCCTTGGCTAAGTTTGTTCATCGCCCCTTGATAACTGTCACTGGCTTTACCCAACGCATTACCCAACGCTTCCATATCACTGACAAACAGCCGCACCTTGTCATAGAGCTTGCTCGCTTTTTCGGCAATCTGTTTGGCATTTTGGTTTTGGTATTCATAACGCCATAAGTTATTGATGGTGCGTAGTGCCACCAGCAAAGTGGTGGGACTGACCAACATAATATTATTATCCATCGCCTCACGGATCAGGCTGGCATCGGCTTCCACGGCCACTTGGAAAGCTGGCTCCACCGGAATGAACATCAACACATAATCCAGTGAACGCACACCATGAAGCTGATGATAGTCTTTGCGTCCCAAGCCACGAATATGCTGGCGAATGGCTTGGACATGCTCTTTTAATGCGGCATCTTGCTCAACCAAAGTGTCTGCGTTGTAGTAGCGTTCATACGCGACCAGCGCCATTTTGGCATCTATTACCACGTCTTTATCTTGGGGTAATTTCACCACCACATCGGGCTGGTAGCGCTTGCCTTGCTCGTTTTCAAAGCTCACCTGGGTTTGATACTCACGCCCTTCACGCAAGCCGGACTCTTCCAAAATACGCGCCAACACCACTTCGCCCCAGTTGCCCTGTTGCTTGTTATCACCTTTAAGCGCTTGAGTTAGGTTATGCGCTTCCCGCGTCATGTCCGCATTCAGTTGCTGGAGGTTTTTGATTTCATGGATCAGGGTGTGACGCTCTTTGGCTTGTTCACCAAAGCTGTCAGTGACTTGCTTTTTAAACCCTTCCAACTGCGACTTAAGTGGTCCAAGTAAGCTCTCTAAGCTCATCTTGTTTTGCTCATCAACGGAATGGACCTTTTGCTCAAATACCTGGTTGGCCAGCTGCTCAAATTGGGTACGCAGCCTTTCCTCCGCATTTTCTAATAAGGCGTGCTTTTCTTTCGCGGCATTGAGTTGTTGCTCCGCGCTGGCTTTGACCTCGCGCAGCTCAGCGAGCAGCTCAGACTTTTCCTCTCGCACCGCATCAAGTTTGTGGGTCAACGTTTGATTGTCTTGGCGCAATTGTTCCAATTGACGCAACTTCTCACTCGCGGAGGTTAATTTGCCGTAATACTGGCGCAGCTCTTGTGTCAGACGATCGCGCTCTACATCTAAGCTGTCTAACTCTTGTTGTTGCTGCTCCAGTTGCTGATGAAGCTGTTGTTGCTGTATATCAGCCGTTGACTGCTGTTGCGCATATTGGGTATCAAACCAATGTTGATACTGAGCGACCACGCGTCGATGCAGCCAATAACTCAACCCGGCGGCACTGATCACGCCAAAACAGAATGTGAGAATAGCTAACGTCGGTAATGACAGGCCAGAAAGCATAATGGGTTCTCTATTGTGCGGTCATCAATGTCAGCAAGGCTAATGGGATACTGGATAGATGTCCAGTCTATCTCGGTGCGTACGAATACCGTAGACTGCCTAGCTTAAAAGGCAGATTTGCAGGGAGGCAGTATGCATAATGAACGTAAAGCACTGATATTTGGATTATCTGCAGTGCTATTGTGGTCAACGGTCGCGACCGCATTCAAAATTACCTTAAGCTACATGACCCCGATTCAAATGCTGGCCGCTGCCAGCGTGGTCTCTGTACTGGTATTGACCGCTATTGCCGCGGTGCAAGGCAAGCTATCGGCACTTTGGCCCACTTTTCGTCGTCGACCTGGCTATTATTGCCTACTGGGGATGATTAACCCTTTGATTTATTATTTGGTTCTTTTCAAAGCCTATGATCTTCTTCCTGCCTCTTTGGCCCAACCATTAAATTACAGCTGGGCCATTACCTTGACCTTAATGGCAGCGGTATTTCTCGGCCAAACCATTCGTCGCCAAGATTGGATTGCGGCGGCGTTAGGCTATTTTGGTGTGGTAGTGATCGCTACAAAGGGCCAGCTTTTATCGCTTCAGTTCGATAGCCCGCTTGGCATTGGGCTCGCGTTGCTCTCCACGCTATTGTGGGCAGGGTTTTGGGTACTAAACACTAAAAACCCTGCCGACCCTGTGCTCGGCATTCTGTTGAGCTTTACGCTGTCATTACCTGCATCTTTATTATTGGCGGGGATAACAGCATCTTGGAGCGGTATCCCATGGCAAGGCTGGCTAGCGGTGAGCTATGTGGGGCTTTTTGAAATGGGGATAACATTTATGCTGTGGCTGAGCGCGATGAAATATACCCAGAATGCCTCTCGGATCAGCAATCTGATATTTATCTCGCCATTTATTTCCTTGATGCTATTGGCCACCATTATTGGTGAGACAATCCATATCAGCACCCTAATCGGTCTTAGCTTTATTGTCGTGGGTCTGCTGATTCAGCAACGCAAACCCAAAAAAAGCAAACAGCCAGCGGCGAGTACCTAACGCTTCTGGCGCCACACGCCGCTCTGTCATCTTTATCCTTGTGAGTGATGGGCGGCGATCAGCCCATCTTGCGTTGGATTATATACTCATAAAGCTCGTCAGCAGATAAACCGTCTTGCGCCAAGCCTTGGGTTATTTCTTCAATACGCTCAGAACGGCGCTCTTCAATTACCTGATTAAATTGATAAACCAGTTCGTGTAAATATTTCAGTGGCACCTGATGAGCGGCGCTACGTACACGCTCTTCACTTTGGCTGCCTAATTCTGCCAGCAATTTGCCAAACATGATTTTCTCGGGCGATTCCTCAAGTTGCTCAAGGACGCGCGCCATTTCGATTGTCGATAATGACATAGTGTGTAACTGACCTTTGGATATAAAACGAAAAGGAATGAGCATTAATTCGGTTTGCTTAGTAAATATACTCTTAACTTGGGGCTTTTAGCAAAATAAAAAAACGCTGGCCGAAGCCAGCGAAAAGGGATGATGGGTTGTCGAGACCCCAGCGTTTTGCACGTCTTATTATATTTTGCCAACTGAGCGGTTGTTTTTACTGATTATTTAATCTCTTACCGCTTTCGCATGCCATTGCTTACCTTTCGGCGACCACAAAATCAGTAGCCCAGGCAGCAATAGCCACATATGCACTGTCATCAGATCACTGGCCGATAATCCCAAGCGCTGGGTTAAGCTGACTAAAAGGCCAGCGCCACTCATTTGGAACAGTCCCAACAAGGCTGCCGCCGTGCCCGCCCGGTCAGAAAATGGCGCCAATGCCGCACCCGCTGATGCGCCCAGCACCCAGGCAAAGCCGAATGACGAGGTGAAAATCGGCAACATAAAGGCCCAAGGGGCAGCAATAGGGCTGAGTGCCAGCATTAATCCACCAGAGCCCACCAGCATCATCAAGCCAATATTGAGCGCGCGGCGGCTGCCAAATTGTTGCATATAGCGTGGCGCCAACATCGCTGCGGCAATGTTTAATGCCGCGTTGGCGCCAAACCAAAAGGTGAAGCTATTCATGGAAATACCGTACCTGTCCATCAGCAATACAGGCGCAGAGGTGACATACGCTAAGATCACTGCCATCGCCAGCATGCAAAGAATGATGTGGTAGGTAAATGTTGGCACGCGTAGTACTTGCCAATACCGACGTAAGCTGAATAAGCGCCCAGCGTTATCTGTGTGTGTCGGGCGCGTCTCAGGCAAAAACACGCTAACCAAGACCAAACCCAATGCCGCATAACCCAGCATAAAGCTAAAATTAGCCCGCCAATCAAACATTTGTGTCAGCCAGCTTCCTAACAGTGGCGCCAAGGCGGGCACAAAGCAAATCGCGCCATTTAAGTAGCTAATCATGTGGCCGCTGCGCTCAGCACCGAATCGGTCACGCACCGCTGCAAATGCACACACGGAAGTCGCACACGCGCCAAAACCTTGTAGCAAACGCGCCACCAGCATCATATCCATCGAGGTCGCGAGCCACGCCATCAATGAGCTAAGGCCGTATAGCGAAATACCAATTATCGCGACAGGCTTACGACCAAAGCGGTCAGCCAATGGCCCCGCAAACAGCTGGCCCAAACCCAAACTAAACATAAACCAAGTGACGGTATCTTGCGCCAACGTTGGGCTCACATTAAAGTCACCGGCCATATACGGTAATGCAGGCAGGTAGATATCAATCGCCATCGGACTAAACAGCACCAGTAGCACCATTAAGGCGACCAGCAAACGATTCGATGTCGGTGAATCAGTGTGTGTCATTGGTTACTCCTCTATACAGGCACGCAGTATAGTGGTTTCACGATATGAACCATAATGGTTTATAGTAAAAGCAGATATTCCAAAGGAGAATACCAGCAATGGATTTGGATCAACTGCAGCGCACCGACCTCAATTTATTGGTGTGCCTACATGTATTGTTGGAAGAGTGCAATGTCACGGGCACGGCCAAACGCCTCCATTTAAGCCAATCGGCGGTAAGTAAAAATTTGGCCCGACTAAGAGCGCAATTTAACGACCCACTTTTTACGCGGGCGGCCCACGGGCTCAAACCCACGGTTCGGGCGCAAGCCTTACAAGCGAAACTACGCGCTTTACTCAATGATGTTGCGGCGATGACCGAGCCGGATCACTTTCAGCCGCACTTAAGCGATCGCTGTTTTCGCTTTGCCCTCGTCGAGAGCGCCTATCCATTGCTACTGCCACAGTTTATTGGCGATATGCTAGAAGCGGCCCCAGCTATCACCCTTAATACCGCTGCTTGGGATCAAACCACCTTTGATGGGCTTGCGCGAGGCAATATCGACTTTGGCATCACCGGCAAGGACTTAAATCCCGCCGATGCCATGTTGACCATGATGCCGCCTAAGGGCGTGCTCTACCAAGAGCTTTGCCAAGATCACCAGTGTGTGTTGATGCGTGCCGATCACCCGGCACTCAGGGGGCCATGGGATGAAGCGCGTTACCTTGGACTGCGACATGTACAGGTGAAGTGTGATGGGAATGACCGCTGGCTGTTGGACTATAAACTGGCAGAGCGTAATATTGAGCGTGACATAGCCATGTACGTGCCAGATTTCAACAGTGCGGCGAGCCTGTGTACCTATACCGACCTGGTGTTTACCTCACCAAGCCAGTTTGCGCATTATATTGCCGCATCGCTCAATTTGGTGGTACGGCCGTTACCGACGCCAATACCGCCGATGGCGTACACCTTGTTTTGGCATCAAAATCAAGAAAATGACCCAGGGCACCAATGGCTGAAAGCCTTGATTATTTCGCGCTGTCAGCAATTTAGCCCAGCAAAATTGCAGCCTATTGCCAATCGCGCTAGGGTCTAACCCACCGGCTTTTCACGCGTGGCCGAACATGGCGAGTTCACCCTATACAAAGAAGGAAGAATAATGGACGCGACCCTTACTAAGCGTATTGAGCAGCTAAGACACTGGCTGGCTCAACACGACTATGACGCCCTACTCATCCCCCATGAAGACGAATATCTCGGTGAGTATGTGCCTGAGCATAACGAGCGCCTCCACTGGGCGACCGGCTTTACCGGCTCAGCAGGCGCTGCGGTGATCACCCGCGACAAGGCAGCAATTTTTGTTGATGGCCGCTATGTGGTTCAAGTCCGTAAGCAAGTCCCCGCCGGCCTGTTTGACTACTGCCACCTGATTGATGAGCCACCGGTGCAATGGGCCCAGCAACAATTGCCAAAAGGTGCCAAGCTGGCTATCGACGCTCGCATGCATAGCGCTGCTTGGTACAAACGTACCCAACGCGCGTTGGATGGGGCTTTGACACTGGTGAGTGTTGAGCAAAATCCGATTGAAAGCCTGTGGGACGATCGCCCCGCCCCGCTTAATAGCCCTGCCATTTTACTAGGTGAAGAGAAAACCGGCCGCGCCAGCTTGGATAAACGTCAAACCATTGGCCAGCAGTTAGCCGAACAGAGTCTTGATGCCGCGGTACTCACTCAACCCGATGCCGTCTGTTGGCTGCTCAATATCCGTGGTCGCGACATCCCACGTTTGCCCGTGGTACTGACCCAAGCGATTATCAAGCAATCCGGTGACGTCACCGTGTTTATCGACCCTGACCGTCTCCCCGAAGGCTTTGATGCACACGTGGGCCAAGGCGTGAGCGTCGCGCACCCAGACAGTCTGGTTGATGCCCTGCAAGCGCTGCGCGGTCAACGTGTATTGGTCGACCCAAACGGTGCCAATGCGTGGACACTGGACACCCTCCAACAAGCGCAAGTCACTGTGGTGGAAGCGCAAGACCCATGTGCGCTTGAAAAAGCAGCCAAGAACCCGAAAGAAATCGCCGGTATGCGTGCCTGTCACGTGCGCGATGGAGTTGCCGTGACCCGCTTTTTGGCCTGGTTTGACCGTCAAGTCGACGCCGGTGAACGCCCTGATGAAGCCGTGCTCGCGGACACCCTGTATCAATTCCGCCAACAAGACGATCAACTGGTCGACTTAAGCTTTGATACCATTTCCGCCGCCGGTGGCAATGCGGCCATGTGTCACTATAACCACAACAATCAGCCTAAACCGAGCGTGATTGAGAGCAACAACGTCTACTTGGTCGACTCAGGCGGTCAATACTATGACGGCACCACCGACATTACCCGTACCGTGCCGGTGGGCGAATGCAGCGCTGAGATCAAAAAGGCCTTCACGCTGGTGCTTAAAGGGCATATTGCGCTGGCCACTGCGCTGTTCCCGAAAGGCACCTCAGGCAGCCAGCTTGATGCCTTAGCACGCCAGTATTTGTGGCAACACGGCTATGATTTTGACCATGGCACCGGTCATGGTGTCGGGCATTTCTTGGACGTGCACGAAGGTCCGCAGCGCATTTCCAAAGCGCCCAATAGCGTCGCGCTATTGCCAGGCATGGTGGTGTCAAACGAGCCGGGCTACTATCGCGCCGACGCGTTTGGGATCCGGATTGAAAACCTCGAGTTGATTGAAGAAAAGCCCACCGAGGGTGACATGACGATGCTCGGGTTTGCCTCACTCACGCGTGCACCGATCGATCGTCGTTTGGTCGATGTGAGCTTACTCAGCGAGGCGGAAATCCAGTGGTGGAATCGCTATCATCAAACGGTGTGGGATGAAATCAGCCCGCACCTCGATGATCAAGACCAAGCTTGGTTAAAACAAGCGACCGCGCCACTAAGCCGTTAAGTCGCGTCTTCACCGAGCATGAAAAACAAAAAGCGTCCGATTGGACGCTTTTTTTATTCCCCTTTCAGGGCTTTCTCGACCGCTTTGGGCGAAAAGCCGCGCAAGGTGGTATCGCCAATGCAAATCACCGGGACACCCCGCGAGCCAGTTGCCGCCAGCAGCTTCTTACCTTTGGGCGTGGCTGTATCGACAACACGATAACGCAGCCCTTTTTTATCCAAGTAAGCTTTGGCCGCCTCACAGTGAGGACAGCGTGGACCTACATATACAGTAATACGTTTCATGCCCACATTGTCGCTAACCCACTGCCGTTTGTGAAGCCATTTGCGCCTGACGCGCGATATCGTAGATGTTATCCCAATCTTTCCATACCACCTCAAAACCGAGGGCTCGGACGCTGGCGGCCACCTCTGCCGCGCTCCGTTCATCACTGATGGCAAACTGCTCTAATTGTGGCTCAGGGTTCGCGTAACCGCCCGGTTGGGTTTTTGACGCCGCGGATAGGCTCGTGACGCCAAGGGGCAACACATTGTCGCGAAAGTGGGGGGACTCTCGTGTCGATAGCGACAGCTCTACCTGCGGATTCCACAACCGATAGGCACAAATCAGCTGAACCAGCTGCTTGTCCGTCATCACCGATTTCGGCTGTAACGCCCCCGCGCAAGGACGTAAGCGCGGAAAAGATAGCGAATAGCGGCTTTGCCAGTATTGCTTTTCCAGATAATCCAGATGCTGGGCGGTAAAAAAGCTGTCGGTGCGCCAGTCCTCAAGGCCAATCAAGGCGCCGAGACCGATCTTATCGACCCCTGCTTGTGCCAACCTATCTGGGGTTTGCAGCCGGTAGTGAAAGTCGGTTTTATTCCCGCGCTTGTGGTGTTTCCCATAGGTTGGAGCGTGGTAGGTTTCTTGGTAAACCATCACCGCATCCACACCCTGTGCCACCAAGGCGCGATATGCCTCGGTATCCAGCGGCTGCACCTCCATCGCCACATGATGAAAGTATCGCTTCACCAAGGGTAAGGCGCGGAGAAAATACTCGAGCCCTACCTTGGTTTCATGCTCACCGGTCACCAATAGCACACTGTCAAAGCCCATTTTTTTGATCGCTTCACACTCGGCGGCGATCTCGGCTTCATCCAGCGTGCGCCGTTTGATTCGGTTTTCCATCGAAAAACCGCAATAGGTACACACGTTGGCGCATAAATTGGAGAGATACAGCGGAATATAAAACCCCATGGTGTAGCCAAACCGCTGCCGCGTCAGCGCCGCAGATTGCTGAGCCATGGCCTCAAGGTAGGCTTCAGCGGCAGGACTTATCAGGGCAGCGAAGTCGTCCAAATTGCGCGAAGATTTAGCCAGCGCCCGCTCGACATCTTGGCGCGTTTTGCTGTAAATCGAAAGGCGATGATGATCCCAATCGAGTGCCGCCCACCGCTCAGAAAAGCTCATCACGCCTCCTTAGCGTCAAGAAACGCGGTTAAGGGGCTAGACGCGTGGGCGTGATTGTGTGTGCCCGCCAGCCCAGCACGATACGCACAGTGTCCGGCTTCAACCGCTTGTTTAAACGCTGCGCCCATGGCAATCGGATCGCCAGCCGTGGCAATGGCTGTGTTGACCAATACCGCATCAGCGCCGCGCTCCATCGCTAACGCCGCATCTGACGGTGCACCAATGCCGGCATCAATGATCACCGGCACGCGAGCTTGCTCGATAATGATGTCGAGAAACGCCATTGAGGCCAGCCCTTGGTTGGATCCAATCGGTGAGCCAAGGGGCATCACCGCCGCGCATCCCACCTCTTCCAAACGCTTACACAGCACAGGATCGGCATGACAATATGGCAGCACCACAAACCCCTCATCCACAAGCGTTTTCGCCGCTTGAAGAGTTTCAATCGGATCAGGCATCAAATATTTGGGGTCGGGGTGAATTTCCAGCTTCACCCAATGCGTTCCCAATGCTTCTCGGGCAAGACGCGCGGCAAAGACCGCTTCTTGCGCATTTTTCGCCCCTGAGGTATTGGGCAGCAGGCGTACACCGAGCTCGCGCAGCGGCGTTAGAATATCGTCTTGTGTGGCATGCACATCGACTCGCTTTAGCGCCATGGTGACCAGTTCAGTACCACTGGCCGCCAGTGATTCGGCCATGGTCTTGCGACTGGCAAACTTGCCAGTGCCGGTTAACAGCCGAGATGAAAACGTTGTATCCGCAATGGTTAACATAATTATCCTCCGGCAATCGCTTGAAAGACCGCCAAGCTATCGCCAGCGGTGAGTGACGTGGATGACCAAGCATCACGCGCAATAATGGTCTGATTTAGCGCGACAGCGACCGATTCGGCCGGCACCTTCATCTCCTCAATCAGTTGCGCGACGGTCTTGGCATTGACCTCTGTAGGCGTGTCATTAATGATTAACCGCATCATTTACCTCCCGCATTGGCTGACAAACCGCACAGTGCGGATGAACGGGCAGCGAAAAGTGCTGCCATGTCATGGTTTGTCCATCCAGTCGTGACAAGCGATTGGTACCGACCGCCTGCCCTAATAACAGTTTTATTCCTTCCAACGCTTGCGCGGTGGCCATCATACCGACCACAGGTCCCATTACCCCAGCTTCAGAACAGCGCGTGGGTTCAGAAAGCGTCACGTCTGCGAAGGCGCACGCATAACATGCGCTATGCGGTTGATAAACCAATAACTGGCCTTGCCAACCGATCGCCGCTGCGCTCACCAAGGGTGTACCAGCCTCTACACAGGCTTGATTGACTGCATGGCGAGTAGCGAGATTATCACTGCAATCAAGGACCACATCCGCCATCGCCACTTCAAGCGCCAGACGCTCACCTTCTAGATAGGCATTGATGGCTCGGCACTGGCAATGTGGATTCAGCGCGACCAAGTTAGCGGCTAGCGCTGCGGCTTTATCGGTGCCGATTTGCTCATCCCGATACGCCACCTGACGCGCCAAATTAGATAGCTCAATGTGGTCTGAGTCAGCAATCGCTAACTGACCCACGCCAGCGCCTGCAAGATAGAGGCCCGCGGTGGTTCCAAGCCCACCGGCACCGACCATTAACACGCGCGCCTTGCTCAGTGCCTGCTGCCCGCACTCTCCAACTTCTGGCAGCATGATTTGCCGGCTATAACGCAGGTATTCACTGTCCGATAGCATCACGCCCTCCTTGCTGTCTTGATGGATTAAGACAGCGGTTAAATGCGTCAATGCGCGCCGCTAAATCAGGCGCTTGCGTCACGGCGCGGACCACCGCAATGGCCTCCACACCAGTGCGCCAAACGTCAGGGGCTCGATCGAGATCAATACCGCCAATCGCCACCGTCGGGAAACGGCCATCCACAGTCGCCACCTGCTGTGCTAACGCAGAAATGCCTTGCGGCGGCTCGGCGAGCTGTTTGGTAGTGGTGGGAAAAATATGGCCGATGGCAAGATAACTGGGCGAGAGGTCAATCGCTGCAGCGAGTTGTTCGGGACTGCGTGTCGATACGCCAAGGCGCACGCCTTGCCGCGCAAGCCGGTCAAGATCCGCCTCTTGTAAGTCTTGCTGCCCCAGATGAACGCCATAGGCGCCAGCCTCAAGCGCGAGCTGCCAGTGATCGTTGATAAACACCTGCGCATGGTGCGCGCGGCCCAATGCCACCGCACGCTGTATCCAATCTAGCAATTGTGGATGCGCTGGCTGCTTCACACGCAATTGCACGGTTTTCACCCCCAAGCAAAGCAAGCGTTCGAGCAAATCCACATCGTCCACTACCGGATATAATGGGCCTATACCTTCAGACATAGGCGCAAATGGGGTCAGGCTCATGACTCCACCTTATCGCTGTCCGCTACCTCAGCGCCTTGTGGTGACGAATGATGGGATTTTTGCAGGTAGAGCTCACTGCCCTTTTCTCGAAACTCTTGCGATTTTTGCTGCATGCCTGCTAACGGGTCTTCCAGCATAGTGACATCAATCGCTTCACCCGCGGCGGCATAGCCATTTTCTTTGGCATAATCTCGGACTTCTTGGCTGATTTTCATGGAGCAGAATTTCGGCCCACACATGGAGCAAAAATGCGCGACCTTGCCGGACTCTTGAGGCAGTGTTTCATCGTGATAAGCACGCGCCGTCACCGGATCTAAAGCAAGGTTGAACTGATCTTCCCAGCGGAATTCAAAGCGCGCTTTGGAAATGGCGTTATCTCGCACCTGCGCGCCCGGATGTCCTTTGGCTAAGTCGGCGGCGTGCGCGCACAACTTGTAAGTAATCAGTCCGGTTTTAACATCCTCTTTATTGGGCAGACCCAGATGCTCTTTGGGCGTGACATAGCAAAGCATCGCACACCCAAACCAGCCAATCATCGCCGCACCAATCCCGGAGGTGATATGGTCGTAACCAGGCGCGATATCAGTAGTCAGCGGGCCTAAAGTATAAAAAGGCGCTTCATGGCAATGGGTGAGCTGCTCGTCCATGTTCTCTTTGATCATGTGCATGGGCACATGGCCGGGGCCTTCAATCATCACCTGCACATCGTATTCCCATGCCACCTTGGTAAGCTCGCCCAGAGTACGTAGCTCACTGAATTGCGCTTCGTCGTTCGCGTCAGCCACTGAGCCGGGACGTAACCCGTCGCCTAGTGACAGCGATACATCATAGGCGGCACAAATCTCGCAGATTTCACGAAAATGGGTATAGAGGAAGCTTTCTTGATGATGCGCCAAGCACCATTTGGCGATAATCGACCCACCACGCGAGACAATCCCAGTCACGCGATTGGCGGTCATGGGCACATAGTGCAAACGCACTCCAGCGTGAATGGTAAAATAATCGACCCCTTGCTCGGCTTGCTCTATCAAGGTATCGCGCATCACTTCCCAAGTCAGGTCTTCGGCAATGCCATTCACTTTCTCAAGCGCCTGATACATGGGCACAGTGCCAATCGGAACTGGGCTATTACGTAAAATCCACTCGCGAGTTTCGTGGATATTGCGTCCGGTCGATAAATCCATCACCGTATCCGCGCCCCAACGGGTCGCCCACACCAACTTTTCGGTTTCTTCTTCAATGGAGGAGCTCACCGCCGAGTTACCAATATTGGCATTCACTTTCACCAGAAAGTTACGCCCAATGATCATCGGCTCCGCTTCTGGGTGGTTAATGTTGGCAGGAATAATCGCACGCCCTTCAGCGACCTCTTGGCGCACAAATTCGGGAGTGATGTTTGATGGCAAGTGAGCACCAAAGCTTTCCCCAGGATGCTGGCGGTTTAGTTGCTCTTCACGATACTGTTGGCGACCCATATTTTCCCGAATAGCAATAAATTCCATCTCTGGGGTGATAATGCCTTGGCGTGCGTAGTGAAGTTGGGTCACACACTGATTAGGTTTTGCCCGACGGATAGACGGTAAGGCACTAAAGCGAAGATCATTTAAGGTTTCATCACTGAGGCGGGTCTGCGCATAGTCTGAGCTCACTGCATCAAGAAACTCTGTATCGGCACGCTCATCAATCCAGGCTTTGCGCACTGGCGCTAAGCCTTGGTAAATATCGATAGCACTCTGTGGGTCAGTATAAGGCCCTGATGTGTCATAAACCCGAATGGACTCGTTGGCCTCGTACTGCGGATTGTCTTTACTGCCACCCACAAAGGTCGGAGACAAATGGATCTCGCGCATCCCTACGCGAATATCGGGTCGCGATCCCTCGACATAGACTTTTTCCGATTTGGGGTAGGTTTGCGCAGAGAGAGAATCGATAAAGGACTTGGCCTCAAGACGGGCCTGTTTACGGGTCGACATAGCATTACTCCGGTGTTCATTATGGGAATTAATGCTTGCCGGAAAACGCTGAATTGAGATGTGAGCAAACTGGCAGACGCGTACGGCCTGTGATCTGATGCATCTCTTGTTCCCTTCGCTGGTCCTAACCAGATCAGGTTCAACGGATCCCACTTAACGTGGTCTCAGCCAATTGGCACTCCGACAAGTTCAATGCCAGTATAAGAAATCACCGCCGCAACAACAAGCGACGTAACACGATGTTTTCACTTAACCGGTGATGCGTGCTAGCAACCAAGCGCCCATCGCGGCTGCACTTAAGCACAACGCGAGATTGAGACCCACATTCAACAAAGCTTTCACTGTCTCACCATGTTGGAACAGCATCAAGGTATCTACTGAAAAGGTCGAGAAGGTAGTAAATGCGCCCAAAAAACCAATCGCAACCAGTTGGCGCCAAGGCACCGGAGCAATCACCTCTTGACTCATCGCCGCTAAAAAGACGCCCATCGCTAATGACCCGAGTACATTTACTATTAAGGTACCGTATGGGAATGCACGACCAAGCACCGCAACGCTCCACTCTGATACGAGAAAACGCGAGGATGCCCCTAATGCGCCACCAAGCCCTACCCACAATATGCTTACCACTGGGTGCTCCTTTCGATTGGTAAAAAGTCATCATACCGCGACATGTGAACAAGAAACAGGAGGAAGAAAAAGGGAAGAGAGGTGTGGTTGCTACCACAGAGAGTAGATACAAAAAAAGCACCGACGATGTCGATGCTTTGATATTTGGCAGGGGTAGAGGGATTCGACCGGGCTGGCGACCCAGCCCCCAACACGCCTTTTTGTAGTTTGCATGTTCACATCTTCCCTTAATCGGATTACGAGAAGCTTGATGATTCACATACAAAAAAAGCACCGACAATGTCGATGCTTTGATGTGTGGCAGGGGTAGAGGGATTCGAACCCCCAACACGCGGATTTGGAATCCGCTGCTCTGCCAATTGGAGCTATACCCCTGTAGATAGGTGCCTATTGTAGCGATCCCGCGACAAATTACCACCACCAATTACTCTTCAGACGTTTGATCGCTTATTTATAAAGCAAATCTTTCCCAGAAGTTCAATAACAAAAAAACCCCAGCTTTTCAGCTAGGGTTTCTAAATAGTGGCGGAGTGGACGGGACTCGAACCCGCGACCCCCGGCGTGACAGGCCGGTATTCTAACCAACTGAACTACCACTCCGCACCAATTCTGTATGACTAAAGACTTATATCTCTTTGCTTTAATCAATTGTATTCAAAGCCTGGCGATGTCCTACTCTCACATGGGGAGACCCCACACTACCATCGGCGCTGCTTCGTTTCACTACTGAGTTCGGCATGGAGTCAGGTGGGTCCAAAGCGCTATGGTCGCCAAGCAAAATTTGGTGTGTCTTCACTTTTCAGTCAAAACACTTAATCTAGAAAGCTGTTCGTTCTCGCCACAATCAACTGGCTTTATTCGAGTCCAACCCAAAACCTCTTGGGTGTTGTATGGTTAAGCCTCACGGGCAATTAGTACAGGTTAGCTCAACGCCTCACAGCGCTTACACACCCTGCCTATCAACGTCGTAGTCTACGACAACCCTTTAGAGAGCTCGAAGCTCTAGGGATGACTCATCTCGGGGCCAGCTTCGCGCTTAGATGCTTTCAGCGCTTATCT
>NZ_MUEY01000009.1:0-130521 GCF_001995695.1 Salinivibrio sp. ML290
ACCAAGGGTGGCTTTGCCAACGAGAACGCATTGCTCAAGTTGCTGTATGCAGGTATGTTGAAGGCGTCAGAGAAGTGGACGCATCCGGTGCAGAATTGGAACCTGACATTGTCCCAACTGAGCATCCACTTCGAAGGGCGGCTCGACGACTACGTAGATCTTTAAACGTTGGGTGACACAGAACTATGAACACCCTCTTTCATTAATGCTGTCGTCAGGCACACTAGAGTCGTGTTCTTCCGATGGTTGTTCAATACCTGCCATATTTTTCATCAAACGCTGAGCGTAGATGTACCCAAGGAGTTCTTCAGGTGGCATGCCGACTATTAAGGTGCGCATATCTGCAGCTGTTTTTTTCATATCTTTCAATAGATCAGCTACCGCTTCTTTCCGCTTCTGTTCAATAGTATTTGTCATCACAATAAATCTTGAATAAATGAGAGTTCCGAAGGTTGCTTATTCATTTGAAATCTTTTATCGCACAAGAGGATAATTCAAACTGGTGTGTCGATCTTATGTCATATAACGTCAAAAACAGTGGCGCATTTATGCTTCCGACTTCTTTTTCTTGTTATATGAGTTTTCCCGCTGCTCGGAGTTCTGGACATATTGAACAGAACGGTAGCGGTCTAGTTTCCAGTTGCTTGGGTGCCGCAAGGTGACACTATCTACAGTCAGACGACGGGGGACCAAGCCCAACTGCAAAAAACTTATCGCTCCAAGTGACGCAGCCAGATTGGAGAATAGTTGCTCAAAGTCCTGAGACAGTTGGACCATATCCTTTCCATGCCCAACTTCCCCTGAAAGCTCTTCGAACCAAACTTCATCAGCGATCTCGACGGTCGCTTTTGCAGATACCTCTATTGCAGATAGAAGCCGAGTGCAATACTTCTTCCATATTGCTAGATCAGTGCAGTGCTTCAGCTCATGCCAAGCTTTTCGACCAAAACAGTTCTCGAATAGGTGCTTAAGGCTATACCCATCTTCCATGTTATATCTCATAGCTTCACCTATTCACATAGCATTGTGTGTTCGTGCGCATCGCCTATCTCTACTCAGGTATTCACACTATCCCCAAGTGTTAAGCTGTAACCGTATGACTAATGGGCTCTTTTAATCACTTATTATGGGATAGTGCGCACCTGCCATGGATAAATGCGCACGCTATTCGGCTCTCTATCCGATAGGCTGTTAACTATCCAGTGTTTAGCCATGCTACCGCCGATCAGTCGTCGGCTCCAAACACGCCATCGAGTTGTTAGTTTCGGGATCAGTGTATCAAGAGCTGTTTTGGTTTTCGTGCGCTATTGTACAAAGTGTTAGATACTCCATGTTTTGTGAACTGGCTCCAAAAATATTGCTAGGGACACAAAGAGGAGTTACTTAGGTAGGCTCTGTGTGACCGATTGGAGCGAGGGCTTATCAACGCCAGTTCAAAATTGACCCACTAACACACTTACTCTGTCCTGCGTGACAGTGTAAGTGTGTCGGTATGTTTAGCTGAAGAATAATTGACGCCACATAGACGTAAGCGACCATTTCTCCCCATATTCAGATAACCACGATGACCTGATATTGACATAGCTCCTTCACTATCAGAGCGATATCATGACACGCGAAGACAAGATGAAACTCTGGCAGGAGCGCCTGCAGCATCAAAAAGATAGCCAACTCACCATCGCCGCCCGGTGCGAACTGCACCAAATTGCCCAGTGCGCGCGCTTTTGTGCTTGTTTCATCGTACCTCTGCTCAAAAAGGTACTATGGTAAAGCCCGTGTCTTATGGGTATATGGGGTTTATCAACCGCTTACGTTCCCTCGTGCTACTCTGCTGATTAAGGACAAAGTCTGGCTATGGTCTCCAAGAGACTCGTTTTTATCATTTCTAGATCCAGTGTAAGCCATTCGCTAGAGCGGAAAGTGCTTCTTTCCGCTCATCAAAGTAATCATACCGATCGTAGATCCCTTCAACGCCTTTGAGTTTATGGTTTAGGCATCGTTCTGCTATGTGACCAGGTGTGCCTTGTCGTGCCAGTAATGTCCGGCATGTACGGCGTAAGTCGTGTACTGCAAAATGTGGCATGTCGCCCATTACATTCGGTGCAGGTTTTTTTTTGCCTGGCTCTTTACCGAATAGTTTTGAAATCGCACGATTGAGCGTATCTGGGCCCATATGAGGTCGCTTGCTGGCTCGTCGGCTCGGAAAGACATAGTCTGAACCACAACCTCGGATTTTTAACTCTTCTAACCAGGTAACGACCACTGGCGCCAAAGGAATATCTAACGCAACGCCGGTTTTACTGCGCTCTTTAGGGAGCATCCATACCCCTGCTTCTAAATCAAACTCTTGCCACTTCGCTTCACAGAGCTCTGATTTTCGTACCCCCAAGCAAACCAATAACCCACAAGCGAGATAGTTATCGCGACCAAAACTAGCTTGATATGCCTTTGCCGTAGAAAAAAACTGGTTTAGTTCCTCTGGGGTCAAGGCTCTATCCTTGCTGTGCTCAACACCACCAGCGTCTCTTACTGTAAAAGCTGCCGCTGGGTTGCCGTTCATAAGGTCGAGTTTGATGGCATGGTTAAAGAGTTGTTTACAGTAACCTAATGCATCATTCGCGATTGTTGGCCTGCCGGAATTTGTAATCGCATTAATAGTAAAACGAATATCTCGCGCTGTGACTTGGTCGAGTAAGATCTCACCAATATGCGGCGCAATGTCTTTTGTGTAGATGCGTTTAGGAATCTCGGGGTATTTGAGACGTTTAACGAGAGTGGGGTACCAATCTTCGAAAAGGTCGTTCACTGTTTTTATTTGTACTTGTTGGACTCGTTTTCGTTGCAAGAGCGGATCGAACCCATCCCGCAGTTGTTTCATCTTGGCGGCAGCGTCTAATCGAGCATCCTGGAGCGATACATCGCGTACCTTTCCGAGACTCATCTCTCGCCGCTTTTTGTTTGAGGTATACCGTAGCATCCAGCTTGGAAGACCGGAGGCAGGCACAACAAGGTATAAGCCATCACCGTCAGCATAGCGTTGAGTCTTCTCAGCTTTTGCTTTAACCAGCGCGTCAACTTTTTTTACCGTTAGCTTTCCCATTGCATTCTCCATACCCGCAACACGATTACCCACCACCTTACTGATAGTATAATCTCATTACCCACCATATTACCCACCATTTAGTGGTGGGTAAAGGTGGTTGGCTATGTAATGCTATGGAAGTTGACTTGCCTATAAAGTACTGTTTTTAGTTGCTTATAAGGTGTTTATGTTTAGATATGGAATTTATTCAATATTCTGGATCTGTTCGCGCATTTGCTCGATAAGCACTTTGAGCTCGACGCCGGAGGCGGTGATTTCGGTGCTGATTGATTTGGAGGCGAGGGTGTTAGCTTCGCGGTTGAACTCTTGCATCATAAAGTCCAAGCGTCGGCCGCAGGCGCCACCTTTTTTGAGGATTTTGCGCGCCTCTGAAACGTGTGAGTCCAAGCGGTCAAGCTCTTCTGCAACATCCACTTTTTGCGCCAGCATCACCATTTCTTGCTCAACGCGAGCCGGGTCGAGCTCCACTTGTGCTTCTTCTAAGCGCGTGGTCAAACGTTCACGCTGCCACTCAATCACGGTGGGCATCTTTTCGCGTACTTTGATCACTTCAGCGCTAATCGCATCGAGTCGCTGCTCAATCAGGGCTTTCATGTTCTCGCCTTCGCTCGCACGTGCGGCGATAAAGGCATCGAGCGCGTCATCAAGGCCTGCTAATAAGGCGCGGTGTAGCTCGTCGGTGTCTTGCTCCGGCGCTTCCATCACGCCTGGCCAGTTCAGGACTTGAAACGGATTGATGTTGCCTTCACCCGCGGTCTCTTTCACCCATTTCGCCGCGTGAATCACTTGCTTGGCCAAGGCTTCATTGATGGTGAGCTTATCTTGGCTGGCTTGTGAGGTATCAAAGCGCAGGTTGCATTCCACTTTGCCGCGAGCAAGGCGCTTGCGAAAACGCTCGCGTACCACAGGCTCAAGGCTACGTAGCTGCTCAGGCATGCGAATGTAGGTTTCGAGATAGCGTTGGTTAACGGAGCGGATTTCCCAAACCGCGTTGCCCCAATCGCCCTTGAGTTCTTGACGGGCGTAGGCGGTCATACTGTGGATCATGTGTACCTGCTCTTGTGTGCTGTAGGTCAATGGCAAAGATTATACGCATCCATGCCCTTGCCGTCAGCTGTCTTGGTCTGTGGGGTGGACAGGGATCGCAAGCGAGCGGAGAAACACGTATAATCGCGACCACATTCTTACAGTCAATAAGGTAACTTGCATGCGCCCAAGTGGAAGAGCACTCGACCAAATTCGTCCCGTTAGCTTTACCCGCGGTTTTACGGCCCACGCAGAAGGCTCTGTGTTGGTGTGCTTTGGTGATACCAAGGTGATCTGTAATGCCACGATTGAAGAGGGCGTGCCGCGCTTTTTAAAAGGTAAGGGCCAAGGTTGGGTGACTGCCGAGTATGGCATGTTGCCGCGTGCAACCCACACCCGTAACCGTCGTGAAGCGTCAAGCGGTAAACAAGGTGGCCGTACCGTCGAAATTCAACGTTTGATTGGCCGCAGTTTGCGCGCCGCGGTCGATTTAAAAGCACTGGGTGAGCGCACCATTACCGTTGACTGTGACGTGATTCAAGCCGACGGCGGCACGCGCACGGCGTCCATTTCGGGGGCGAGTGTAGCACTGGCGGACGCGCTTAACGCGCTGGTACGCGAGGGCAAGCTTGCAGCTAACCCGATGCGTGGGCATGTGGCTGCTGTATCAGTGGGCATTTATCAGCAAACGCCAATTTGCGATCTGGAATACGTGGAAGACTCGGCGGCCGATACCGATATGAATGTGGTGATGCTCGAAGATGGCCGCATGATTGAGGTGCAGGGCACCGCCGAAGCGGAGCCGTTTACCCCCGATGAGCTAAACGCGATGCTCGCGTTGGCCAGTAAGGGCATTGATGACATTGTCGTCGCGCAAAAATCGGCACTCGCCGACGCATAACAGATTGAATAGCTCCCACATCGGGGGCTATTTTTTTATCTATCCGACCCCGGGTGACATGTGGCGTGTCACCAAGACAACCAAGAGAGGAACGAATGAAAGCCTATCAGCGCCAGTTTATTGAGTTTGCCCTTGAGCGAGAGGTATTAAAGTTTGGCGAGTTTACGCTTAAATCAGGGCGGAAAAGTCCGTACTTTTTTAACGCCGGCTTGTTTAACACCGGGCGTGACTTGGCAAAACTGGGTGAATTTTATGCGGCCGCGTTGATGGATGCAGGGATTGATTACGATGTTTTGTTTGGTCCTGCGTACAAAGGGATCCCGATTGCGACCACCACCGCGGTAGCACTTGCGGCGCACCATAATGTGGATACGCCTTATTGCTTCAACCGTAAAGAAGCCAAAGACCATGGTGAGGGCGGCAACTTGGTCGGCAGCGTGCTGAGTGGCCGTGTGATGTTGGTGGATGATGTGATCACTGCAGGTACCGCTATCCGTGAGTCAATGACACTGATTCAGGCGCAAGGGGCGCAGCTTGCTGGGGTGTTGGTGGCGATTGACCGCCAAGAGCGTGGTCAAGGTGAGCTGTCGGCGATCCAAGAAGTCGAGCGTGACTTTGGTTGCCAAGTGGTGTCTATCATTAGCTTATCGGACTTGGTCACTTACCTAGAGCAAAGCCAAGCCGATCCGGCTCAGTTGGCGGCGGTGAAAGCGTACCAGGCGAGCTACGGGATTTAAGTTGCGTGCGTGCAGCTGGCAGAGCCATTTAGCTGAGCCTGTTGCACGACACCCGTTGCACTGCGCTATTCACTGCAGTTGATTGGTGAGCAGTTGCCAGTATTGCTCGAAATTGGCAGTCGGCAACTGCTTAAATGACGATCGCACGTAGCGACAAAAGCCACCTTCCACTTGGCTAATCAATTGGCTGGCGAGCACTGCCTCATCCAATGGGAACCCTTTTCCTTCGCGTAAACGACGCTCGCGCAGTACTTGCTTAAGCTGGGCTTCGACGCGCTCGAAAAGCTGATTGATGCGCGCTTGTAACCTATCTTGTTCAAACATCAAGGCATGACCTGTCATGATGCGCGTGAGCCCTGGGTTGCGCTCACCAAAGGCCAGCAATAATTGCAAAATTAGTTTGAGGCGCACCAAGGTGTCCTTTTCTTCCTCAATGATCAGATTGATGCGGGATAACAGGGAATCTTCGATAAACTCGATGAGCCCCTCAAACATCCGCGCTTTACTGGGGAAGTGGCGATAGAGGGCTGCCTCAGACACCCCGACTTGCTCGGCGAGTTTGGCCGTGGTGATGCGTTGGCTGCCTTGGTTGGATTCCAGCATTTGCGCGAGCGCTTGAAGGATCTCTTCGCGGCGATTACTTTTTTTTGGGGCTGCCATGGATGCGATTCCTTTGTCTTTTTATCTGTCACACTGGCGACCGGTAAAGGAGGCATCATGGAGAGGTGCCGCCATGTGTGGATTTTTCCCCTATCTTAGCGACGAGGTCTCTGTATTAAAAGCAAAAAGCGTGGCCATGGCGCACGCTTTTGAACTTGTATTTTGGTGATAAGGAGGTTGTCCCTCTCACCCGCCTCAGTGCTCATCCTGGATGGTTTGCTGTAAATAGCGTGCATGTATGTGCGCCATCACCTCGTGAGCTAATGTGCGCTTTTCCGCGACAGGCAGGGCTTTGTCTCCCCCAGGCCAAAACAGGTGCAAGGCATTACGATCGCTGTTAAAGCCTTGATCGGATTGGGACACATCGTTAGCACAAATCATATCAAGCGTTTTGCGCGCCAGCTTGTCACGCGCGTAGGCCGCTACATCTTGGGTTTCGGCGGCAAAGCCGACCGTAAATGGGCGATGTGTTGTTAAGCCCGCTACCGAAGCAATAATGTCGGGATTTTTCACCATGGTGACCGTCATTGTGTCTTGATTGGCCTGCTTTTTCATTTTCTGCTTGGCCATGGTCTGTGGACGGTAGTCAGCGACCGCGGCACAGCCGATAAAAATATCTTGGTCGGTGATGTTCGCATGCACCGCATCATGCATTTGTTGGGCACTAGTGACATCAATATGCGTGACACCTGTCGGCACTGACAACGCGACTGGGCCTGAGACTAAGGTGACGTCGGCCCCTAAACGGGCTGCCGCCTCGGCGAGGGCATAGCCCATTTTCCCTGAGCTGTGGTTTGACAGGTATCGGACTGGGTCTAGCGCTTCTCGGGTGGGGCCGGCGGTAATCATCACACGCTTGCCTGACAGCGGTTTGGGGCCGGCCCAGTGTTCGCATTCAGCCACTAAGGCCAAAGGCTCGAGCATGCGCCCGGGGCCCACATCGCCACAGGCTTGCGCGCCACTGTCTGGGCCCCATATCAGGCAGCCGCGTGCGTGCAGTCCATTTAAGTTGGCTTGGGTGGCGTGGGCGCGATACATTTGCTGGTTCATCGCCGGCGCAATCGCCAGAGGGGCATCGGTGGCCAAGCACACGGTAGTGAGCAAATCATTGCCCATGCCTGCGTGGATCCGGGCAATTAAATCGGCGGTTGCGGGGGCAATCAGCACCAAATCGGCCCATTTAGCCAGTTCAATATGCCCCATAGAGGCCTCAGCCGCGGGGTCGAGTAAGCTATCCGATACCGGATGACCGGAAACGGCTTGCATGGTCAATGGGGTAATAAACTCTTTTGCAGCATGAGTCATCACCACCTTGACGGTGGCGCCACGCTCGATAAGGCGGCGGGTGAGGTCGGCACACTTATACGCGGCAATTCCGCCGCCCATGCCAAGCAGAATACGTTTACCGGCCAGCGTCTGGGCTGGCTGCTGTGAACTATTGGCCATAATGCTCTGTGTGTTGGAACATGAATGACAAAACCATACCATAATCCTTAGCGCAAAAAGCTTGTTTGAGCGCATGAATCCGCATGGGGTGTGATGCGCGTTGGATGTGATATGGCTAGCGCACGGCTGAAAGCGTTAACGGTGGCTCATGATAAAATCGCGAACGCGCCGCAGTTACATGTAAAAGTCATTGCGGCGTGAAAGGCGCTTACTTTAACTGGCGGCAACGTTGAAGAGGAATCACTATGAGCCTAAAAACCTTGCCGCAAGATTGTCGCCCCAGAGAACGCTTGTTAGCACGGGGAGCGGAAAGCCTCTCGGATGCCGAGCTATTAGCGATTTTTTTACGCACGGGCGTCACAGGGATGAGCGCGGTGGCGTTGGCCGATCACCTTTTGCAGGATTTTGGCTCGCTCCGGGCGCTGATGGGCGCGGACCAAGGGGCGTTTTGTCAGCGAAAAGGACTGGGTAGCGCCAAATATGCCCAGCTGCAGGCGGTACTGGAGTTAAGTCGACGTTATTTAAAAGAAACCCTAAGCAAAACCGACGCGCTGACCAGCCCGGACCATACTCGCCGTTATCTCTCGACCTTACTGCGCGACCGGCCTCGCGAGGCATTTTACGTTTTGTTTCTTGATAATCAGCATCGCGTGATAGCCGATGAGCAGCTTTTTGAAGGCACACACAATGCGGCGAGCGTTTATCCACGAGAAATTGTTCGTCGCGCGCTTGAGTTGCATGCGGCAGCACTGATTTTGGCCCATAACCACCCATCCGGTGTGGCAGAGCCGAGCCAGGCAGACCGACATATTACCGATAGAATTGCCAATGCCTTGTCATTAGTGGATGTTCGCGTGCTTGATCACCTAGTGATTGGGGACGGAGATGTGGTATCGTTCGCCGAACGAGGTTGGTTGTTATCCCCTTAAGGATCGCCATTGGCGAAAAAAACGATCAAAAAGCGCATAAAAGGATCTGCTCGGGACTTGAGCAATGTGAATTCAGTTAGTATAATGCGCCACCTTTGATAGCCTTGACCTTCGACCTGACCTTAACGATGCAGGACTGGCGGACAAGGTTGATATCGAGCCGAAACGATTTTGGAGAGACTTTCATGTCACGAGTATGCCAAGTAACTGGCAAGCGTCCTGTAGTTGGTAACAACCGCTCTCACGCTAATAACGCCACCAAGCGTCGTTTTCTGCCGAACCTGCAAACTCATCGTTTCTGGGTAGAAAGCGAAAAACGCTTCGTTAAACTGCGTCTATCTACTAAAGGTATGCGCATCATCGACAAAAAAGGCATTGATTCTGTACTTACAGAAATGCGTGCCCGCGGTGAGAACGTATAAGAGGAATTAGAGAATGGCTAAAAACGGCGTTCGTGAGAAGATTCGTCTAGTATCCTCTGCAGGTACTGGTCACTTCTACACCACAGATAAGAACAAACGTAACATGCCTAGCAAATTCGAGATCAAAAAATTTGATCCTGTAGTTCGCAAGCACGTTATGTATAAAGAAGCCAAAATCAAGTAATTTGATTAACGCTTTGAGAAAGACCCAGCCTAGGCTGGGTTTTTTTATAACTAAAATCTGGTCACGTTTGCGGTATACTGCGAAAGACACGCGTAACGTCCTCAGGTGAACCGACATGAAGCTAAAGCGGCAGACATGGAATAACATCCTGATTCTCTCAGTGGTGGTTTTTTTTGGCTTAATGCTGCTGCCAGACTATTTGCGCCATCAACGGCAAGCACGGGCGACGCCTGAGGGGGTGATTGCGCTGGTTGAGTCGCGCAGTGACGTGCTGTCGTTGCGGTTTTCCCATTTAACACTGACGCGTACGTTAGAGGGCTGGCAATCGGATAAACCTTTGGTGATTAGCCCGACAGAGCTTGCCCAGCGCTGGCTGGGGCTGACTGGAACGCAAGTCGATGACACCACCATGCAGTCGTTGCGACCCCAATTAACGTCTCCCCGTACGTTGGAGCTCACCCGTAGCCCCGACCAAGAGCCCATCCGCATTACCTATTACCAACAACCCCAGTTTTGGTTGATGCAAAACGAGCACGGCCAATGGCTAGCGGTGTCGGTAGATAGTCGGTATCTTTTTCCGCTATCAAAGTCGTAGATATTAAGAGCTGTCTTTATGCCAGAGTTACCGGAAGTAGAAGTAAGCCGTTTAGGTATCATGCCGTATGTCGAAGGGCAAACCGTTACTGAGATTACCATTCGTCAGCCCAAGCTACGTTGGCCCATCCCCGAAACCTTACAACAGTTGAAAGGTCAGGTGATCCGACGGGTGACCCGTCGCGCCAAGTATCTTTTATTGGAGACGGACGTCGGTACTGCGATTGTGCATCTTGGCATGTCGGGTAGTTTACGAGTACTGCCCACCTCTTTTGCACCGGAAAAGCACGATCACGTGGATGTCACGCTAAGTAATGGTCGTGTGATTCGTTATCACGACCCGCGTCGTTTTGGCGCCTGGCTGTGGCAGGAAGGGGATTTACCGCATCCTGTGTTGGGCAAACTGGGCCCCGAACCACTCACTGATGCGTTCAATTCAGACTATTTGCTGGCTAAGGCGGCGGGCAAAAAAATGGCAATGAAAAGCTTTATCATGGACAACGCGGTAGTGGTAGGCGTGGGGAATATTTACGCCAATGAATCGCTGTTTTGTGCGGGTATTCACCCCAAACGCCCTGCAGGGAGTCTTTCCTTTGCCGAGGCGACAAAGCTTGTGGATGAGATAAAAACCGTGTTAGCGGCGGCAATTACGCAAGGCGGCACCACGCTAAAAGACTTTACCCAGGTAGATGGTAAAGCCGGTTATTTCGCTCAAGAGCTGCGCGTTTACGGTAAATCGGGTGCGCCGTGCCCCGCTTGTGGCGTGACCCTTGAGCGGATGGTTATCGGCCAGCGGGCAACCGTTTTTTGCCCGCAATGCCAGCCCTTATGAACGCTTGCCTTGCAGCTTYTCTTGCAAGGCGGTCAGTACGCTAGGCGCGACAAACTCACTGGTATCACCGCCGTGTAACGCCACCTCTTTGACCAACGTCGAGGAGATAAATGAGTGCTCCTCTGAGGGAGTGAGAAACACACTCTCGAGCGCAGGCATCAATCGGCGGTTCATATTGGCCAGCTGAAATTCGTATTCAAAGTCAGAGACCGCGCGCAAACCGCGCACCAGAATATTGGCCTGGTACTGCTTGGCAAAATTGACCAGCAACCCTGAAAAGCCCACCACTGAGACATTGGGAAGGTGTGCCGTGACCGCTTGCGTGAGCGCCACTCGCTCATCCAGGTCGAACAATGGCTTTTTGCTTGGGCTAGCCGCAATCCCCACAATCACATCATCAAACATTCTTGCCGCCCGCTCAATCAGATCCAGATGGCCATTCGTGATGGGATCAAATGTGCCTGGGTAAATCACGCGTGTATGCTGTTTGTGTGTCACGAGCTTTTCCTTAAAAACGTTGATCTGGGAAGAGGTTATCAAATCCTTGTCCATCACGCATTGTTCTTGCAGCGCCGTGACCTCTCGCCTGTGAATCCATGAGCGAGCAAGGTACACTGATGTGCGCCAGCGTCAGTGCGCAAACAGGAAAAACCGTGAGTATAGAAGTAGAGCAACGCGACAACGAGTGTATTTGGTACGACCCTGCCTTGGTGGAGGGCGATCCTCGTCAGTATTTTGATATTCATTTTTGGCATCAGCAAGCGGCCGTCACCGGCTCAGCGAAAGGGCGTGGTACCACGTTCTTTATCCGAGGGCCGAAAATGGAGATGGCGTTACGTCATTACTACCGCGGTGGCTTGTTTGGTAAATTCGTGAAAGATCAGTATTGGTTTCAAGGGTGGGAAGCGACTCGTTGTGGCGCTGAGCTCAACTTACTGGCCTATCTTCGCGAGAAAAAAATGCCGGTACCTCGTCCTGTTGCCGCGCGTGCAGTAAAAAATGGCCGTACCTATCGTGCCGATATCTTGGTGGAGAAAATCCCAGGTGCGCGCGATCTGGTTGCTGTCTTGAGTGAAAATAGCTTACTTGCCCATGATTACCGCGCCATTGGGCGGTTAGTTCGCCGCCTGCACGACGCTGGTGTGTGTCATACCGATCTGAATATCCACAACATCCTCCGTGATAGAAAAGGAAAGCTGTGGCTGATTGACTTCGATAAGTGCCAGCAGCGCGATGGCGAGCAGTGGAAAGAGGATAACCTTGCCCGCCTTCATCGCTCGTTTAAAAAAGAAAAAGAGAAGCGTCAAATCCGTTGGCAACCCGAAGATTGGGCTGCCGTATTAAAAGGCTACAATCATATCCGTAAGTAAGACGCTAGCGCGGGCGATTAAGCCAGGGGGCGAGTGCCTGCAAAGTGCGCTCGACCGCGCCACGATTTTGCTCAACCACAGAGAGACCAGCGTTACCCGCTTGTGCGGCAAGGGCGGGGGCGCTAAAAAAGGCCCCGATTTTGGCAGCGAGATCTTGGCTGTCGTTACACACCTGCAGCGCCCCTGCCTCAATCAGCGCGTCGCCAATCACTTGGAAGTTATAATAGCTTGGGCCAGTTAAAAGCGGCTTGCCTAACGCCGCGGGCTCAAGCAGGTTATGTCCACCCACTTTGGTACCCAGAAAACTGCCCGCCATCACTACCACATCTGCGGCTGCCAAGTAGGTCATCATCTCTCCCATGGTGTCACCAAGGTAAACTTGGGTGCTGATTGCCAGCGGTTCACCCTCGGTGCGTCGTTGTACGCTGAGCCCTTGGGTGGCCACTTGCTGGGCTACATCATCAAAACGTTCTGGGTGGCGAGGGACCAATATCAGCAAGGCGTCTGGGTAGTCGCGCAGTAATACACTGTGAGCGGCGAGCAAGGTGGCGTCTTCTCCCGCGTGAGTACTGGCACCTATCCAGCAAGGGCGATCACCGCGCGCTTGGCGAAGTGTGGAACCCAACGCCGGATCCACGGCTTTAATATCAAATTTCACCGAGCCAGCCACCGCAAGCTTGTCGTCAGCGACACCGAGGCTTGCAAAGCGCGCTTGGTCGTTTTGATGCTGACAAACGATTAAGTCGATATGTTTACTCATGGCTCGAAAGAGCGGTGCGATTTTCTGATAGCGTTGGCAAGCTTTTTGAGAAAGCCGGGCGTTGATAACCGTAATGGGAATGCCCGCTCGACCCACATGATGCAAGGTATTTGGCCAAAGCTCAGTTTCCATGATCACGCACACCCGTGGGGACACCGCGCGAAGAAAACGTTTTACCGAAAAAGGAAAATCAACCGGCATATAGCGGTGTATGATCCCATCAAGACGCCTGGCCTGCTCTGCGCCGGTGGCGGTAGTGGTGGTGACCAAGATCGGCACGTCTGGATAGGCTTGTTGCAGCGCGCTGATCACCGGCTTTGCCGCGAGAACTTCCCCCACCGACACCGCATGGAGCCAAATAGGCTGACCGTCTACGTTGGGCGTACCGCCAAAGTGCTCACGCCATCGCTCACCAACAGCAGGCTTACCAGGCCGTTTACGGTACAGCCCAATAAGCAAAAAAGGGGCGGCAAGCGTGAGTAAGAGTGTATATATCCAGCGCACAAGTTAGCTCCTATTGATGGCACTTCGCCATGATAGCGCCTTGATGAGTATTTGTTGATGTTTGATTGTCGGTAATAGCTCACGCCTTGGATGTTGTGAGCGCTAAGCGATGATGAAACTGTGCTAAAGTTGGCGCCATTTAGCGGAGAACAACAGCGATAACATGGGAATGCTTAAAAAAATAAAGAAAAGTATTAGAGAGCGGAAGCAGCGGCATCGGAACCAACGGGATATTGAAAGCATTTTTGCCACGCGTCTTCGTCAAGAGCAACTTCACCAACAGATGCTTTCTCATTCAGCCTCACTGGTGACATCTAAAGCCTATTTTGATGCACCCTTGGTGGTGAGTTTAACCTCGTTCGCCGAGAAGGTGCACGAAGTGTACTTGGTTATCGAATCCTTGGCGCAGCAGACGTGCCCACCAAACCGCATCATTCTTTGGCTGGATGAGAAGGAATACAGTGACGTTAACCTGCCTCATTCTCTAAAAAGACAATGTGAACGTGGGCTGGAGGTGAGGTATTGCGACAATATCAAGTCGTATAAAAAGATCATTCCCACACTGAAACTAGCACCAGAGGCCTATATTTTAACCGTCGATGACGACGTTATGTATCCGCACAGCATGATTGAAGGGTTAATTCGCACTTGCCGCCATCATCCGGGGCATATTTATGGGCATAGAGGACACAAAATCACCACCCGTGGTGGCGAAGTGCGACCCTACAAACGCTGGCAATACTGCGCTAGCTTCTCTGCACCCAGTCATCATCTGATGCTCACTGGCTGCGAGGGGATATTATATCCGCCGCAATCGCTTCATCCTGATGTGCTCGATCAGTCATTATTCATGCAGCTTGCGCCGAACGCCGATGACTTGTGGTTAAAAATCATGGCAATCCGCCAAGGCAGTCTGTGCATGAAAGTGCCGTATAGCGATCCATCGCTTGCTTTAAAACGGTACCGTGCGATTGGTCTAGCGCAGGCGAACATTCGCCAAGGTGGCAATGATAAGCAACTCAACATGCTGCTTGACCATTATCCTGAGGTCAAACAGGCATTATTGGCTGATGCTAGCGCGTGATCACTTGTTGGTAGAGATCTTGATAGGTGATGGCGGTTTGGGAGATATCACACGCAGCCGCTTGCTGGTGGCTGCCTTTAATAAGGCGAGCTCGCAGCGCGTCTTGTTGAGCAATGTCCGCGATATGTTGTGCTAACTGATTGGCGTTGCCTGGCTCAATGAGATGTCCGGTGACCCCATGTTCAATGATATCAGGTATCCCGCCGGCTCGAGCGCCTATCACCGGTAGCCCTGCTGCCATCGCTTCTAAGATGACTGAGCCCAACCCCTCGGTATAGGACGGGTGAACGAGCAGATTTGCCGCCGAAAACCAATCTCCCATATTGGTTTGTTTACCCATAAAATGCACATTCGTGAGCCCCTGAGCTTGCGCCTCGAGTGACGCGCGCTCTTTGCCATCACCCAGCAAACAAAACTGGATGTTGGTGTCTTGTTTTGCAAGTTTGCGAGCCGCTTCGATAGTGACGTCAAAACCTTTGTGGGCATACATGTTCGCCGCATGAATCACCAAAAACTGCCTCGGGAATCGTGATTTAATCTCCTCAACCCGAGAGGGTGAAACCGGGTAGCTAACTGGTGAGCTTGGGATCTTAACCCGTTGAGCGGCTGGATGATGTTTTTCAAGCTGACGGAGAATCTCCGAGCTCAAGCCGACCAGCGCACTGGCTTTGCGGTACGCAAACTGATTTAACCACTTTTTCTTTAAAGGGTTATCAATACGGCGTGTCACTATGTAGGGAACACGATGCAATAGGTGTTGAAGCAACGCCCAATAAATGGCACGGCCTTCGTGGACATGGACCAGATCGCATGTTGCGGTGATTGAGCGCCCGTGTCGCCGAGTATAGTGCGGACAAAGCACGATCTGGCATTGAGGTATCGCACGAAGTTCGTTGACCAGCGGGCTTTTGGGGTTCACCACTGCGGTGAGCTGATAGCCCATTTGGGCTTGTTGCTGGATCAAGGTGAGGGTTTGACGTTCACCACCGCTAAAACCTGATGCGAGATTGACGTGACAAATGTGCATATTGTCACCACACCTTATTGAAGTCTTCGTTTTCTAATACTGTCGGATCGCGTTGAAACTCCAAGAGCTTGGCATATTTAAGGTAGCTATTAACGGCTGAGCTCAGTGCGACTGTCATACCGTCAACACCGCCTAAAAAGCCCCGCTGAAACAGATATTTGCGAATAAAGGCATTGAGTCCGTGTATAAACGGTGAGAATGCGTTGGCGCGCTTGCCCTTTTGATACATGATTTTCGCGGCACGGCCGCTAAAGTTACGCCCAGGTTTAGCAAAGAGCTGTCCGATGTTCTCAAAGGAGTAGTGGATAAGATCGCAATCAAGCTGTTTAGGATTTGTAGCCTGTACTGCCGCGTGTTGCTTAACCTCGGCAAAACGGGTTTTTGACTTGTTATACAAGCGAATGCAGTAATCTGGATACCAGCCGCACTGTTTCACCCAGCGGCTACCAATATGATTACGACGGCGAAAGGCAAAGGCGTCATGCTCAGTATTGGCCAAATCTAGCGCTTGGATTTGCTCCACTGCCTCTTCGGTAAGACGTTCGTCAGCATCAATACTGAGGATCCATTGATTGTCAGTGTGCGCCAAGCCAACGTTTTTTTGCAGGCCATCACCGAGGTAAGGCTGCGTGATAACAGTCGCATCAAGCTGCTCAGCAATGGCAGTAGTGCGATCTGAGCTTTGCGAGTCAACCACCACAATGTCAGAACACACCTGCTGGAGCGACTCGATACAAGCTTTGATGTTTTTTTCTTCGTTGAGCGTAATGACGACGCCTGTGATCATGATGACCTCTAATAATTAATACTGGGAACGAGCCACGCGTGACGCGAACCAATGCAACAGTTTTAGGACTTTGAGTTTGAGTTTGAACATATAAGAGTCTTCTACACCATACATGGCCTTAATATGTCTTTTATACAAGTCTGAAGGCGCTCCTTTCCTTTTCAGGTGTTGTATATACTTAAAGCAAGACTTTTGAAACGGGTAATAGAGGCACCGCTTGCCAGAGTAAATATTATATATAGAGTCGACAATTGTTATATAGTTAAGCTGATGCTCTGCGTCATACGAAAGTTGGTTGGTAATAGAGTGACTTCTTACTCTATAATAAATAATGCTGTTATCTACTATCTGTATCCTGGGTTCAAGAGAGAATACTTGCCAGTAGAACTCTTCATCCTCGTGAATGATACCTTCTTTAAAGGTGAGCCCTTTAATAAAATCATGTCGATAGAGTTTGTTCCAGACGACAAGCTCGAGTTGAAAAAAATTCCTCTTTAAATCTACCTCTTTATGCCTTTTTTTCTTATAAGGCGTGTAGTGATTGGTGCTCTCGTGATAGACAGTCGCACTTCCAGCAACAACGTCAGCCTTTGCTGAATTAGAGACCAAAATGGATATTGCGTCTTGAGCTAGCCAGTCGTCAGCATCGATGAAAAAGATGAATTCGCCAGTTGCAAGAGCAAGCCCAGTATTACGTGCCGCTGAGACCCCTTGGTTCTCTCTGTCTACAATATGTAGCCTTCTATCTTTCTTCGCAAAGGATTTACATACATGAAGGCTGCTATCAGTAGAGCCATCATTGATACAAATAATCTCAAGATTGTCATATGTCTGATTAATCACTGACTCTAAACACTGAGCAATAAAAGCTTCAACATTATAGACAGGAATAATGATACTCACTTTTGGGTTATGCATGAGAGGCCTTTTTATACTCAGACACAATTTTTTCACAGCTGAACTGGGCCAACTTTTCATTAACGTAGGTTTGCTCTGCGTCCGACCATGACGAAGTGAGCGACTTGTGCATTTTATCGGCGAGCGGCTCAGGCTCTTGGGCGCTGAGATATTTTTCGAGTTCGCCATCCATTATTTGACGAACACCGCCGGGGGAGTCCGTACAGACGATGCGCGTGCCACAGGCCAGTGCTTCAAGCAATACCATGCCGAGCCCTTCAAATCTTGAGCTCAATACAAAAAGATTGGCGTGTTTAAACCATGGGAATGGGTTTTTACGTGCACCTTTGAAAAACACGCGATGCTCAATATTGAGTGCTTTTACTGACGCCTCGATATTGTCTCTATCTTTACCTTCACCCACGATAACCAGATCGTGATGGATATCATATGTCTTAACAAGGTGCGCGTATGCTTCGACCAGTAATGTAAAGTTCTTTACTTGGGTGAGTCGCCCAAGGCCAAGAATAAAAGGTCGAGGGTGCATATCGGGCTCTACCTTGTCCGCCTGCTCACGGATATACACCTCGTTATTAGGGTTGCTAATCACTCTAGCTTGAGACGGCGTGATGGCATGTGTTTGAGTCAGGGATTGGAACGTGTTGTAGGCACCATCTGAGACGCAGACGATATGTTTCTTATCGAACAGTGCTCGGTAAACCACACCGGATAAAACGCCATATTGCTGTGGCTTGATAATGTTTTCACAGACATAAACAAAGCGGTCATCATGCAGCGGCCAGAGCTGTTCAAAGGTGCCTTGGCCACGAAAAATGACCAAATCAAACGGTCCTTTTTCTGCTTCGAGCCGCCGGAGTTTTCGCTTGAAGAAAAAAGCACTGGGATAAGCAAATAGCAGCGGGAAGGTCTTGCTGATGAACGCATTAAATACTTTGCAAATCAGATAGTAAAATGCACCTATGCCCGTTTTCAATACTGATTGTTTAAGATCAAAAAGGCGGACGTCAACATTCGACGTCGGCTTTATATCTTGAGGTCGATTTTTGAGGTAGATTAACGTGGCACCGTCACCATTGGCGGCGAATGCATCGGATAAATTAACCGCGACTCTCTCCATACCACCGAGTTTCAGACAATTGACGACAATCGCGACACGCATATCAGCGCCCATCCTGTGTATTGTTTTTTATGTTTGCCAGTGAGTAAAAACAGCCTGACACAATTACAAAGGCAAATACGCCAAGGCTTCGGCTGTTAAAGGTTTCAAAGGCATTGACCGTTAGCCAGTAGATAAAAAAGGCGATAGAGAAGAATGCGACTATCTTACCGCTCTCCGACGTATCGCGAGCGACAAAGCAACGCTTAGCAAGCTGGAAATAGGTAAATAAAATCAGTGCAAAACCTGCCAATCCATAGGCGACCAGTGTTTCTACGTGGTTGCTATGTAAATGCGATAGGTTGCTATACATAGGCACTGTTTTTTTCAGCTCTGAGAGCTTTTCGGAAGAAGAGATAACATACCCAATCCCATTTTCACCCAGACCCACAAAGGCGGTATTTTGAAATACATCCCAAGCCGCTAACCAAGAGTTCAGTCTGACGCCAACACTGGTCATCGGAATATTGTCTAGGTCGCCCTGGATAACACTAGAGATGACAGCACTCTCTTTTAGCGCTCGCTTTTGAATATAGTCAGATTGACTGACTGCAAACAGAGTGACGACGACAAACGCGTAGCCTAGGAGCAACTTCTTCTTTCCCTCAATGACGCCCACAAAGAACAGCAGGATCGGCGTTAATGCGATGACGATCGCGAGGGCAAGCCACACTTGTCGCGACTGACTGACCAGTGTCAATACGAGGCCTAGGATGGCTGAAAGTGCGAAAAACGCGCGAAGCGTCCAGCGACTTTTGTCGACGAGATAAAAGCTAAACGCCGAAATAATCGCGATCACACCGCCCAGCATGGAGGTATATTGAGCATTCTTTAAGCCAAAGTCTACGCGGTGCGTGTGGAGTAGTTTATGAATTTGGTTTGAGAAGTCGCTTTGTGTATAGCAAGCAACGAACACGCCCAGAACAAAGCAGGCGGCGAGCCCGATCACGGCGTCTTTTCGCCCTTGCAAGGCGAGGCCGATGGGGACGAGCAAAAACAGTTTTGCTAGCCGGTCGACATGTGGGTAGGCATTGGCAATATCAGGGATCTGTATCAAGCTATTTGCCCAACTCAGGCATTGGACAATAATGACACCGAACAAGGCCCACATAATGGGGTCTTTTTTCAGTTGAGGCCAATGGGTATAAAGCAAGGGTAGGCTTAATAACAAAAAGCCTGCGCGGAAGACTTCACCCACGTCAGGAAACGCGATTGCACACAAGGCATAACCGAATAGGAAAAAACGGGTGATTTGGTAATACAACTGATGACTAAAGTATCGAGATACGTATGGTGTCGTACTATTGGTGCTCACGGTAGAATCCTTTTTACAACTCGGCTCGGGGCGAGATCGTTTAAACATTTTAAGTGCCCTAGGGGACATTCGCGCTGGAAGCAAGGACGGCACTCGATATCCGTGTGCACAATATCGACCTTACTGGTCAGCGGCGGGGTATAATCGGGGGATGTTGAGCCGTAGATGGCTATCACTTGGCAGTTGACTGCCGCGGCGATGTGCATCAACCCCGAGTCATTGCTGACCACGGTTTGACACGCGCCTAAAAGGTCGACGGCTTCGATTAAGTTGGTTTTGCCTGCCAATACATGAATATTAGGCGCATGCTCTGCGAGAGCGGCAATTTTTTCACAGGTTTCAACATCTTTCGCCGAGCCAAAAAGCCAAATTTGGTAGCCTTGTTGATGCGCTTGGCGTGCGACCTCAGCATAGTGCTGTTCTGGCCACTTTTTGGCAGGCCCGAACTCGGCACCCGGGCATAAACCAATCACAGGTTTGTCTTGGTTTAATCCTAGTTTGGCGATGACTGCCGCTTGGGCGTCTGGGTCGATGTCTAGCGCCGGCTTAGGGAGGTTGTCGAGCCCACCCAGCGAGGCAGAGCTTTGCATCTCGGTGCGCGGGTGAGCGAGGGCAACATAACGCTCAACCATGTATTGAAACGCTTTCTTGTTGGGACGCAGGTCGTTGAGCAAGCCATAACGCATTTCACCTTTCCAACCCGTACGCGTCGGGATCCCCGCAAACCACGGGATCAGTGCGGATTTAGCGGAATTAGGCAACACGTAGGCGCGATCATAACCGTGCTTTGCTAAGCGTTTCCCCAGTTGGTAGCGCTTACCAAGTGCCAATTCGCCATGGCCGAGTGGCATTTCAATGCTGCGATTAACCTCGGGCATGCGCGCGAGAATCGGCGCGCACCAAGCGGGCGCCATCACATCAATCTTGGCATCCGGGTGCTGTTGCTTGAGGGTTTTATACAAAGACTGCGACATCACCATATCGCCGACCCATGATGGGCCAATGATTAATACGCTGGTCATGATGCCCGTTTCCTCTTTGCTTCTTGGTAGATATTACGGCCGTCCTCGCGGGTACGAAGTAGCTGCAAGATCCACATGTATTGATCCAGCTGACCGTCGAGCATGGTTTCTATTTGTTGGTTCATCATGCGTGCGTCGGTGCGACTGTCTCCCGTTGGGAAGTCGTTAAACGCAGGGTGAACCTCGATGACGAACCGACCCGTCTGGGCATCAAAGCCTGACAGCACAGGGACAATATGCGAGCGGGTGACTTTGCTTAATTTGCCTAGACTCGGCAAGGTCGCTTTGGTGGTGGCAAAAAACGGCACGAACTCGCTGCTCTCATCTCGCATATCTTCGTCGGGCAAGTAATATCCCAAAAATCCGCGCTTAACTGCACGGATAAAGGGCTTAATCCCTGCTTCGCGCTCATAACAGTTACCGCCATATTGTACGCGTTGGCGATGCATCAGCCAGTCTAGTAGCGGGTTTTTTTGTCGTTTTGAGAATGCCGCCACGGGGAGCCCTTGCGAGGCAAATAAAATCGCGGCTGCATCGATGGCCCAAGTATGGGGCACAAAGAGGATCACCGCTTCGTCGTTATCAGTGTGCCGAGTGATATGTTCCATGCCTGTCACATCACAGTGGTGTTGAAACCACTGGCGACTGCGCAAGGTGATCAGCGGAAAGCTCAGCAAAAAAGCCCCTGCGGTGGTCAAGGTGTCGACTAATATGGCTTCGCGTGCTTGCGCGGATTTCTCGGGAAAGCAGGCTTCCAAATTAAGCCAGGCATTAAGGATCGTGCCTTTTTTCTTTTTAACCAGTTTGCGCGCCACCCATTGTGCGAAGCGATGCTTACCGCGCGCCGGCACCAGAAGGCTGAAAGGCATTGCGATGAGTAGCATCAGCCACGTGCCCCAGAATTTAGGCGCTAAGTAAGCACGCGAGAACTCTGGGTTATACGCGTGCGCGTCGTAATCGTGTCGCTGTTTTGTCATTGCTCTTTCTCGCGTCCCACTATCAAGGGGGACGAATTGCTTTTATTAGCGATTGATTTCGGCTAGGTAAGCGGCGACACCTTCAGCCACGGTCTTAAAGGAGGCGGTGTATCCCGCTTCACGTACCTTGGTCAGATCGGCTTGTGTGTACGCTTGGTAGCGACCTTTTAGGTGTTCGGGGAAGGGGATCTCTTCAATCTCTCCTTGACCGTGGAAATCAATCACCGCATTGGCAACCGCACTAAAAGGCTCGGCGCGGCCGGTACCACAGTTGTAGATCCCGCTGATCTGTTGCTGCCAGAACCAAATATTCATTGCGCAGACATCACCGACATAGACAAAGTCACGCTTGAAGGTATCACTGCCCTCAAAAAGTTTGGGGTTCTCGCCTTTTAGAATTTGTTGATTGAGGTGATAAGCCACTGACGCCATGCTGCCTTTGTGCTGTTCGCGCGGACCATACACATTAAAATAACGGAAGCCAGTAATCGGTGGCAGAGTCTCGCCATGGGCCTTGGCATCTTCTTGCACACGACGGACATAGTTGTCGAACTGCTGCTTGGAATACCCATAGACATTCAGCGCGCCTTCATACTCTGGCGCTTCAATGAAGTTACTGTCGCGGCCGCCATAGGTGGCTGCTGACGAGGCGTAGAGAAAGGGGATATCGCGGTCAATACAATAATGCAACAGTTCTTTCGAGTACTCGTAGTTGTTGAGCATCATGTATTTGCCGTCCCACTCTGTGGTCGCTGAGCAAGCGCCTTGGTGGAAAATGGCTTCGATCGGCCCGAAGTTCTCTCCGGCCATGATTTGGGTAAGAAAATCTTCCTTATCCATATAGTCCGCGATGTCGAGGTCAACCAGGTTAACGAATTTGGTGCCGTCTTTGAGGTTATCGACCACCACGATGTCACGGTAGCCTTGCTCGTTCAGTGCTTTTACTAAGTTGCTGCCAATCATGCCAGCACCACCAGTCACAAAAATCATATCGTTACCTAATTCATCTCTATCTGACGACAGACCCCGTCGCCATCACTGTTGACTGTGATAGTATGGTCAAGCATCAACCGGGCAGAGGACTGAACCATACATGAAAACCCGAGACCGAATTATCCATGCTGCACTGGCTTTATTCAATCAACATGGTGAACCGAATATCACCACCAACCATATCGCAGCAGAACTCGGGATTAGCCCGGGCAACCTTTACTATCACTTCCGTAATAAAGAAGCGATTATACACAGTATATTCGACCAATACGCGCAAGATCTTGCCCTTGCCTTTGATCCTAGTCAGCCTCGTGATGATACCCAAGCCTTGCTGCAGCATTACTTGGACGCGACCTTTAGCTTGATGTGGCGCTATCGGTTTTTTTACGCCAATTTGCCGGACATTTTGCGTCGTGATGAAGCACTGCAACAAAAATATCTTGGGGCGCAGCAACAGCTACAAACCAACTTGATGACCATTTTGCATCATTACCGTCAAGCCGGTTGGCTGAGTCTCAATGACAGCGCTTTGTCTGCGGTCGGAGAAACGCTTAAGCAAGTGGCGTCGAGCTGGATTTTTTATCAAAGTGCACAAGCTCCCCAAACGCAAATTCATGCAGGGGTGATCTACAAAGGTATTTTGCAGATGCTGGCATTGTTACATCCTCTGACATCGGCACAGGGACAAATGGCCATCACTGCGTTAATAGACCACTACGAGCAGCAGTTAGTTCGCCAAGACTCACGCTCGCTGGACACATTGAACTGAGCTATCTCTCTAGGCGATGGTCGCATTGCGCGATATTCGCCCAGCTTGTCAGTGATTACACGATATGAATCACTGTCTCGCGCCCCTTATTGGCACAAAACGCGCGAACGTGCCATGATAGCAAGCATTCATTCGTCGTACACAATGTGTGCGGCGGCCTTCCCTAAGTAATCATCACAGCACGGAGATTGCGATGACGGCTGCCTTCTACCAGCAAATCCGTCATCAGCTTGAGCAAGTTAAAGCTGATGGCTTGTACAAAAGTGAACGCCTTATCACCTCACCACAAGCGGCCAGTGTGGCCGTCAATCATGAACAGCAGGTATTGAACTTTTGCGCCAATAACTATTTGGGGCTCGCTAACCATCCTGAGTTGGTGGACGCTGCCAAAGCAGGCATGGATGAGCACGGCTTTGGTATGGCGTCGGTACGGTTTATTTGTGGGACGCAAGATGCGCACAAAACCCTGGAAGCCAAGTTATCTGACTTTCTCGGGATGGAAGATACCATCCTGTATTCCTCATGCTTTGACGCCAATGCGGGATTATTCGAAACCATTCTCGGCCCAGACGATGCCATTATTTCTGATGCGCTAAACCATGCGTCGATTATCGATGGCGTGCGCTTATGTAAAGCCAAGCGTTTCCGTTATGCCAACAACGATATGGACGAGTTGGAAGCCCAGCTAAAAGCGGCGAAAGCGGCCGGTGTGGCGAATATCTTGATTGTGACAGATGGTGTCTTCTCGATGGACGGCGTGGTAGCGAATTTGCCGGCTGTGTGCGATCTGGCGGAGCAATATGGTGCGTTGGTGATGGTGGATGACTCTCACGCGGTCGGCTTTATGGGCCAGAACGGTCGAGGCACCCACGAATATCATCAAGTGATGGATCGTGTCGACATCATCACTGGTACCTTGGGCAAAGCCATGGGCGGCGCGTCAGGAGGCTATACCTCAGGCAAAAAAGAGGTGATTGATTGGTTGCGTCAACGTTCGCGCCCTTACCTTTTCTCCAACTCGCTGGCACCGGCGATTGTATCTGCCTCTATTCGCGTACTGGATATGCTGGCCGAAAGTGATCACTTGCGTGAGCAGCTTTGGGATAACAGCCAACACTTCCGTGCACGCATGACGGAAGCTGGCTTTACCTTAGCGGGCGCTGATCATGCCATTATTCCTGTGATGCTCGGTGATGCCAAAGTGGCCAGTGAGTTTGCCGAGCGGATGATGGAAGAGGGTGTCTATGTGGTGGGCTTCTCCTACCCAGTGGTGCCCAAAGGGCAAGCACGTATTCGTACCCAGATGTCAGCCGCGCATACGCGTGAGCAACTGGACCGTGCCATTGATGCCTTCATCAAAGTGGGCAAAGAGATGAAATTGATTGGGTAATGTCATGACACAAACAACCATGAAAGCCTTGGCCAAACTCAAGGCGGAGCCCGGCATTTGGATGACGGAGGCCGAGCTTCCTGAGCTGGGGCACAATGATCTGCTGATCAAAATTCGTAAAACGGCCATCTGTGGCACCGATGTGCATATTTATAAGTGGGACGAGTGGTCACAAAATACCATCCCTGTTCCTATGGTGGTCGGCCATGAATATGTCGGTGAAGTCGTCGGCATTGGTCAAGAAGTGCGTGGCTTTTCACTGGGGGACCGTGTCTCTGGTGAGGGCCATATCACCTGTGGGCACTGCCGGAACTGCCGTGGCGGTCGTACCCACCTATGTCGTAATACCGTCGGGGTGGGGGTTAATCGCGAAGGGGCGTTTGCCGAGTATTTGGTGATCCCTGCGTATAATGCGTTCAAAATCCCCGATGAGATTTCGGATGACTTAGCCTCGATTTTTGACCCGTTTGGCAACGCCGTCCACACCGCGCTCTCGTTTGATTTGGTGGGCGAGGATGTGCTGATCACCGGTGCAGGTCCGATTGGGATCATGGCCGCTGCGGTGGCGCGCCATGTCGGGGCACGTCATGTGGTGATCACCGATGTGAACGAGTATCGCCTCGAGCTTGCCCGCAAAATGGGGGTGACCCGTGCGGTCAATGTCGCCAATACCTCGCTGGAATCAGTGATGGAAGAGCTGGGGATGAGTGAAGGCTTTGATGTTGGCCTCGAAATGTCTGGTGTGCCGGCGGCGTTTAATAGCATGCTGACGGCCATGAATCACGGTGGCAACATAGCGCTGCTTGGGATCCCACCCAGTGATATGGGGATTGATTGGAACCAAGTGATTTTTAAAGGCTTGGTGATCAAAGGTATCTATGGCCGTGAGATGTTCGAAACCTGGTACAAGATGGCGTCGTTAATCCAATCAGGGTTGGATTTAACCCCGATCATCACCCATCACTACAGCGTGGATGACTTTCAACAAGGCTTTGATGTGATGTGCTCAGGCCAATCAGGCAAGGTGATCCTCGATTGGCAGAACTAAATGCCACGATTGCCGCGTCCATGTTGAACCGTGGCGATGGGCTCTGTTAGATGACAAACGCGCCCGCCGATGAGGTGGGCGTGTTTAATCCAGCCACGGCACGGGGTTGGTGGTGTTGCCTTTACGGCGAATTTCGAAATACAGAGAAGGGGTGGATTGTCCACCACTGTCGCCGACCAAGGCGATAGCTTCCCCGGCAGTGACCGTATCGCCTACGTCTTTTAGCAAAGCTTGGTTGTAGCCATACAAGGTCATGTCCCCTTTGCCATGGTCAACGGCAATCAATAACCCATAGCCGCGTAGCCAGCTAGAAAGCACGACTTTTCCCGCATGCGCCGCTTTGACCTCGGTACCGCGTTTGGCCCCAATTACGATACCATTCCACGAGACTTCACCTGACTGACGCTCACCAAAACGGTGGAGCAGCTTCCCTTGGGTGGGCCAGTGAAGTTTGCCTTTGGCTTTTCCAATGCCCGCCATTTTTACTTGTGCACGGCGCGCGGCCGCGGCAATTTGCTCTTGCAGCCGTTGCTTGTTTGTCTTGAGCTCAGCTAAATAAGCATTGTCGCTGGCAATCTTGGCCCGGATTTTTTTCGCGGTCTGGCTTTGCGAGGCTTGCTCCCGCTCCAGTGCTTGTTTTTTCTCGGTTAGCTCTGCCACCAAGCTAGCCTGCTTATCACGTTGTTGTTTGAGCTGGTGGGCCGTGAGTTGATAATCGGTGCGGGTCGCAGCTAATGATTCGATCGCCTCCTGCATGGTACTTGCTAGCACTTCAGCATACTTCGTGAGTCGGTCGAGCTTGGTGGGTGACTCTTGGCTAAGTAGGCGTTTTAGCTGATCATGCTCGCCTTGGCGATATTGGGCGTCGATCAATTCGGCTAACTGTGCCTGCTGGGCAATCATCTCTTGTTTGAGTCGCGCTTGCTTTTTGCTTAGGCGCGTGATTTGAGCATCAGTCTGCTGCAGCGTTTGCTGGGCTTGGCGCGTTTTCTTAGACAGGGTATCAATGCGTTTCGACTGTGCTTTTAGATCGCTTTGTAACGCATTGAGCTTTTTATTGTGCGCCGCCAATTGCGATTGCTGGCGGGCAATTTCATCGCTCACTCCCTCTAGCTCAGAGTTGGCATTGGCTGAGCCAATCAACAGGCAGAGAAAAACGCCAGTGCATAATGCACTGGCGCGGAGGGTTTGGCTTAAGCGTGTTCGTTTCTCCCGCATAGGGGGATTATTTCAGATCGAACAGTGGCTTGCCAGTCATCTCTTCAGGAATCTCCATACCGGTTAATGCCAGCATAGTCGGTGCCAGGTCAGAGAGCTTACCGCCTTCTTTCAAGCTTACCGGCTGACTCCCCACATACATCAGCGGGACAGGCAGGTTGGTGTGTGCCGTATACGCACCGCCGGTCTCTTCGTTGACCATCATCTCAGCGTTACCATGGTCGGCCGTGATCAGCATCTGACCATCGACTTCTTTGATGGCTTCCAAGACACGGCCGATGCAGTGATCGACGGCTTCGCAGGCCTGTACTGCAGCGTCATACACCCCAGTGTGGCCAACCATGTCGCCGTTTGGATAGTTACAGATGATCATATCGAACTTACCAGACTTAATCGCATCAACGAGCTTGTCGGTCAGCTCTTCTGAACTCATTTCTGGTTGCAGATCATAGGTAGCTACTTTCGGTGAGGCGACCAAGGCACGCTCTTCGCCTTCAAACACGGTCTCGATACCGCCGTTGAAGAAGAAAGTCACGTGTGCGTACTTCTCGGTTTCAGAGATACGCAGCTGAGTTTTACCATTTTTTGATAGCCACTCGCCAAGCGTGTTGGAGAGGCTTTCAGGTGGGAAGGCCACCGTGGTATCGATGTCGGCTGCATATTCTGTCAGCATCACAAAGTCAGACAGTTCCGCGTATTTTTTACGCGCAAAGCCATCGAAATCCGGCATAAAGGCGCGCGTCATTTGACGAGCACGGTCGGCACGGAAATTCATGAAAACAACCGCATCGCCATCGTTAATGGTCGCTTTGTTGTCACCGTCACGGTAAATTTCTGTTGGGGCGACAAATTCATCATTTTCTTCACGTGCGTAAGCCGCTTCCAAGCCTTCTACAGCGCTGGTCGCAGTGAATTCGCCTTGCGCTTGGGTGAGCAAATCATAAGCGCGCTCGACACGGTCCCAGTTGTTGTCACGGTCCATGGCGTAGTAGCGACCAACCAGTGATGCGGTACGGCCTTTACCCAGCTTTTCAAACAGGGCATCGAAGCGCTCTAGCGATGCTTTTGCACTGCGTGGCGGCGTATCACGGCCATCCAGGAAGCAGTGTAGATAAATCTGATCGGCACCGCGCTCTGCGGCCAGTTCAACCATGGCGGCAATATGATCTTCATGGCTGTGTACACCGCCAGGCGACATCAGACCCATAATATGCACGGCTTTGCCCTTATCAACGGCTTTATCAACGGCGGCCGTCAGTGCTGGGGTTTGGTTAAACTCACCGTCCGCAATGGATTTGCCAATGCGGGTCAAGTCTTGGTAAACCACGCGACCTGCGCCGATGTTGACATGGCCAACTTCTGAGTTACCCATTTGCCCATCAGGCAGACCCACATCGAAACCGGACGCTGAAATCAGTGTGCTGTTCTCGGCCATGAGGCTGTCGATCACAGGGGTGTTGGCGTTGGTAATCGCGTTATCGCTTTGTGGGTCGCGATAACCCCAGCCATCGAGAATCACCAGTGCAAGTGGTTTTTTCGCAGACATGTTACGTCCTCTTAATTCAAGCAAAAGACTGACATTGGATGCCAATGACATTGGATGTCATGGAGCAACCACTGAGGCATGGAGCCAGATGCATGGCTAGCTTCAGGGCTCAGTGTGTGCGTAATTTTACAACATTTTACGGGCTGATATGTAGGCTAAGATCAATTATCCCAGCTGACAAGTTAACCAGCAAGCCTTGGTTAACTTGCCTTCGACCCTTGACTCCCCTCATTATGGCGAAGATCGCCGCTGTGCGCGAATGGCTTGGCTCGATTTCTGCGATTGATGAAACCTTCTTTCTTTTCAAGTTATTGAGCGGAAGGTGAAAACGCGGGGACGTGCGTATGAGTGAGCAAACGCGCGATTTCGTCTCGGCAGGCTGTAAAACCATGGCGAGCAGGTTATACTCGACACCATTTTCACCCCTTGATGGACTCTCGCCCTCGGCGAGACAAGCAAGCAGTATAGAGCAAAGGTTATGCAGGAATATATTGATTTTGTCTCCAATAACATGATTCTCACCCTTGTCTGGGTAGGCTTGGCGGCCGCTTTACTGATGTCGCTGATTAAACAAAAAACGGCTGCCTATAAAGTGGTAGGCCCTAATGACGCGGCGATCCTTAACAACCGAGAAAATGGGGTGTTCGTCGACATTCGTGGCCATGATGATTTTCGCGCCGGCCACATCACGGGGGCGATTAATGTGTTGCCGAGTGAAATCAAATCACAGTCGTTTGGTGAGCTTGAAAAACACAAAAATGACCCCATCATTGTGGTATGCAAAACCGGTCAAACGGCGGCAGACAGTGCCAATCAACTGGCAAAAGCAGGCTTCGAGTCCGTTTATATTCTTAAAGACGGTTTGACCTCTTGGAACGATGCCAAAATGCCGCTGGTCCGTGCCAAAAGCGGTAAGGGCAAGAGCAAAAAGAAAAAGTGATCCTTCACTCAATTCTCGAGCGACCGCATGACGCGGTGGCTCGCATTTTTTAATGTGCCAGGCGCATTTGCAATTTTTTAAATAAGGACGAACCATCATGGCTGAAGCCGAAAACAACCAACAAGCCGAGCAAAATTTTGCCATTCAACGCGTTTTTCTCAAGGACGTGTCTTTTGAAGCGCCAAACTCGCCAGAAGTGTTCCAACAAGATTGGGCGCCAGACGTTAACCTTGATTTGGACACGCAAAGCCGCGAGTTGGGTGAAGGCATCTATGAAGTGATCTTGCGTTTGACCGTGACGGTGAAAAACCAAGAAAGTAATGCCTTCCTTTGTGAAGTGCAGCAAGGTGGTATTTTCTCTGTGTCAGGCATGGAATCGCCTCAATTGGCACATTGCCTGGGCGCTTTCTGTCCTAACATTCTCTTCCCTTATGCGCGTGAAACGATTTCGAGCTTGGTCGTTAAAGGGACCTTCCCGCAACTGAACCTGGCACCGGTTAACTTTGATGCCTTGTTCATGAACTACCTGCAGCAGCAGGCGGGCGAAACAGCTAGCGAAGAAGACGCGCAAGCGTAAGGTGTGATGATGACAGATCTTGCTCCCACTCAAGATGCGGCCATTACGGTACTGGGCGCCGGCTCTTACGGGACGGCGCTGGCAATCTCGTTGGCCAGAAATGGTGCCAACGTGGTGTTATGGGGGCACGATCCGAGTCATATCGCACAGCTGGAAATTGATCGCGCTAACCAAGCGTTTCTTCCCGATGTGGCGTTTCCAGACTCATTAGTGCTCTGTGCAGATCTATCTGTTGCGGTTAATGCCAGTCGCGATTTGCTTGTGGTCGTCCCCAGCCATGTATTTGGTGATGTGCTGAGCCAAGTGCGCCCTCACTTACGGGCCGACTCTCGTGTGTGTTGGGCGACTAAAGGCTTAGAGCCGGAAACTGGTCGTCTATTGCAAGACGTGGCACGTGAACAATTAAGCGACGATATACCGCTCGCGGTGTTATCGGGGCCTACGTTTGCTAAAGAACTTGCCGCGGGCATGCCTACCGCGATTTCGGTGGCCTCGCCTGACGCAGAGTTCGTGAGTGATTTACAAGAAATCATTCATTGCCAACATAGCTTCCGTGTGTATGGCAATCATGATTTTATCGGCATGCAACTTGGCGGCGCGGTGAAAAATGTGATTGCCATTGGCGCAGGGATTTCCGATGGCATTGGCTTTGGCGCCAACGCACGGACGGCCTTGATCACGCGGGGCTTGGCGGAAATGACCCGGCTAGGTGAAGCGCTGGGTGCGTCCCGTGATACCTTTATGGGGATGGCGGGTTTGGGAGATTTGGTGCTGACGTGCACCGATAACCAGTCGCGTAACCGTCGCTTTGGCCTGGCATTAGGCCAAGGTGAGGATGTGCAAGGTGCCCAAGACAACATTGGCCAAGTGGTCGAGGGGTATCGCAACACCAAAGAAGTATGGGCACTGGCCCAGCGCGCGGGCGTCGAGATGCCTATTGTGGAGCAGATTTATCAAGTGCTCTATCAAGGTAAATTGGCCCATCATGCCGCGCGCGATTTGCTGGCACGAGACAAGAAGTCCGAATAACAGCAAAAATCGAAGAGAGTAACGCGCGGGGTGAGAACCGCGCGTTTTTTTTATACACTGGCGTGAGGCGGTGTTGTCGCCTGAGTGGTAGATCATTTGGGATAAGGATGAAGGCAGTGAATCAGGCCAAAAAACAATGCCAACAAGATCGTGTCTGGCAAGCAGTGAAAAAAGAAGCGCGTGAGCATTCAGAGCGTGAGCCGATGTTGGCGAGTTTTTACCATGCCACCATTATTAAGCACGACAATTTAGCCAGTGCGCTTAGCTATATTCTCGCCAATAAGCTTTCCACGCCCTCGATGCCCTCAATGGCGGTGCGAGAGGTGATAGAAGAAGTGTATGCCAATGATGCTTGCGTGGCGGAATCAGCCGCGTGCGATATTTGTGCCACCGTTGAACGTGATCCTGCCGTTGAGCTGTATTCAACGCCACTTTTGTACCTAAAGGGCTTTCATGCATTACAAGGTTTTCGGGTCGCGAACTGGCTATGGCGTCAAGGACGAAAAGAACTCGCGACCTATCTGCAAAACCAAATCTCGGTGACCAGTCAAGTGGATGTTCATCCCGCTGCCTGTATAGGTCGTGGCATTATGTTTGACCATGCAACGGGTATCGTGATCGGTGAAACGGCCGTTATCGAGGACAATGTGTCTATTCTGCAAGATGTGACCTTGGGCGGGACAGGCAAAGAGGGCGGCGATCGCCATCCGAAGATCCGCACTGGGGTGATGATTGGTGCAGGGGCAAAAATACTGGGTAATATTGATATCGGTGAAGGCGCGAAAATTGGCTCCTGCTCTGTGGTGCTTAACCCCGTTCCACCTCACACCACGGTGGCAGGCGTGCCGGCCAAGATTGTGGGTCGCCCCAGCTCGCACATGCCATCGCTGGATATGGATCAAGAATTTAATGGCTCGCACAAGACATTTATCTCGGGAGATGGGATCTAATGCGGCTTGCATAAGTGCGGCTTGCACAAGCGCGGCTTGCACCCAAGCTATCTCAGAATAAAAAACGGAGCCGTGGGCTCCGTTTTTAGCAATAGATGAAAGCTTCGCCGCGAGTTAGAACAGCTTTTCGGCAACTTCGTACAAGTCGTCGCGGAATGGGCGCTTCATGTTTTCAATCGCATCAACGATGTCATGATGCACCATTTTGTCATTCTGAATACCGACACAACGGCCACCTTCACCTTGTTGCAGAAGGTCAACGGCGTAAGCGCCCATGCGCGAGGCAAGAATGCGGTCAAAGGCACCGGGTTGGCCGCCACGTTGAATATGGCCAAGAATGGTCGCGCGTGTTTCGCGGCCGGTTTCGCTCTCGATGAACTTCGCGAGTTCATTGGCGTCGGTCATCAGCTCCGTAATCGCGATGATCGCGTGCTTCTTACCTTTGTAGATGCCTTCTTTCACTTTGGCGAGAAGCTTGTCTTTATCCAACCCAATCTCTGGGGTGATGATGTATTCACAGCCACCAGCAATCGACGCCATCAGGGTCAGATCGCCGCAATGACGGCCCATGACTTCAACAATAGAGATACGCTGGTGAGAAGACGAGGTGTCGCGCAGGCGGTCAATGGCGTCAATCACCGTGTTCATCGCCGTCATATAGCCGATGGTGTAGTCCGTCCCCGCAACATCATTATCAATGGTGCCCGGCAGGCCAATACAGGGGTAACCCATTTCGGTCAGTTTCTTTGCCCCCATGAATGAGCCGTCACCACCAATGACGACCAAGGCGTCGATGCCGTGCATTTTCAGGTTCTGAATCGCTTGCTCACGCACTTTCTCGTCGGCAAATTCAGGAAAACGCGCTGAACCTAGGAAGGTGCCGCCGCGGTTAATCACGTCAGAAACGCTTGTGCGATTGAGGCGCTCAATGCGGTTTTGATGCAGGCCGAGAAAACCATCATAAATACCATATACTTCTAAGCCTTCGCTGAGCGCGCTGCGAACCACACCGCGAATCGCTGCGTTCATACCTGGCGCATCACCGCCACTGGTCAAAACACCAATTTTTCTAACCATGGTTACCCTCTAACTGTTCGTCACTTAATTCGTGCCGATTGCGGTAATGGCAACCTGCTTGCCCCAGTGAACCCGCAATGACGATCGCTTAAACTGTAATTTTCCTACTTCTGTAATAGTATTACAATTGCTATAGAAAAAAAGTTGATACATGTCAGCCCGATGAGCTTTTGTTCATGCCGCCCTTCACGCTTTTGCCTCCTTTGGCACCACGGATTTGGGGTCTTGATGGATGATCACATCTGCCCCGGGAAAGGCGACGAGCAATCTATCTTCCACTTCATCGGCAATAGTATGTGCATCCACTAAGGGTAGCTCGTCATCAAGCTCTATGTGTAATTGGATAAACTTTGTCATGCCCGCCTGACGAGTGCGCAGTTGATGAATGCCATGCACCCCTACCACTGAGCTCGAGAGCACCGCTATTTTTTCTTGTTCTTCAAGCGGTAACTGCCTATCGAGCAGTGATTGGATGGCCTCGTAAGCCATTTTAAGTGCTTGCGATAAAATAAACAGGCTGATGGCAATCGCAAACCAGGCATCGGCCTGTGTCCAGCCGTACCAACTCAGTCCAAGGGCAATAATGATCGCGACATTCATTAACAAATCAGATTGATAGTGAAGGGCATCGGCGGCGATGGCGGGACTGGCGGTTTTGCGGATCACCCATTTTTGAAACAGCACCAAGCCGAAGGTGATCACGGTAGCACCGACGCTGACCATAATGCCAAGTTCAGGGGCGGCAATCGGTACGGGCTTGAACAAACGTTCGAGTCCACTGAGCAGCAAGAAGGAGGCGGAGCCAATAATGAAGGTGGATTGCGCCAAGGCGGCCAATGATTCCGCTTTACCATGACCAAAGCTGTGTTCACTGTCCGCGGGCTGAACCGCGTAGCGCACCACGAGTAAGTTGGTGAGCGAGGCGAGCAAATCGAGCAATGAGTCAACAAACGAGGCCAGCACACTGACCGAGCCGGTGAGCCACCACGCGATGAGTTTGGCTAATAGGAGGAGGGTCGCCACACAGGTGGCTGCCCACGCCGCGGCTTCGACCCAAAAGGCATACTTTTTTGTCATACAGAGGGCAGTCGGTTAATCAACACTGCCCTCAAGTATATATGCCATTGACGGCAAACGTATGACACGGCGCAGGTTTAGCGCCAACAGTCACCTTTTTGACCCGGTTGGCGATGCTCCCCTTTACCTCGGTGACCGTGACCGCGTTGCGCCCGCTTTTCCATCATCGCATCAAAAAAGGCGCTTTGTTGCTCAGCGGTCAGCACTTGTAACATCGCATGCTGATGGCGGGCGTGCTTAACGCGACGCTCAAGATTTGGCTGTGGTTGAGACGCCAAGAGATCGCGCACTGCCGCTTCATCGAACGTCTGTTGGGTGAGTAAAGCATGCATGTTGGCATGGAAATCGCCTCGTGCCTGTTGACGCTGGGCACGATAGTCATCACGAAGCGCTTGAATTTGCGCTTTTTGCTCATCAGTTAAATCCAGATCGCGCCACAGACTGCGATCCATGCCAGCGCCGACATGTTGAGCCGCTAAAGTCGGAAGGGTAATGGCTGCGAGCGCTAAACCTATCGTGATACGTTTCATCATCTTTCTCCTGAATGGAATGTTTACCCTGTTAGCCTACGTACTTGGATGTAAAGTGACGTTATTGGGTGTAAAGATGGGTAAAGTCACGCATGTGTGTGAGCCGCTATGATAAAAATACACCCTGTTCGGTGTCACAAACACGCCACCTTGGGAGTGAGTGTAAAAGCATGTATCAGGTTTTAATCATCGATGATGACACAGCGTTAACGGACCTTCTCAGCGAACTGCTGTCCTTGGAGGGGTTTTCGGTGCGCTGCGCGGATAACGGCCAAGTGGGTTTGGAGATGGCGAATGCGTCACCGCCCGATATCATTTTGCTGGATGTGATGATGCCTGTGCTCAACGGGATGGAAACCTTGCGTCAGCTACGCGCGACCTCAAACGTGGCGATTTTGATGCTCACTGCGCGAGGTGAGGAAGTGGATCGTGTGATGGGGCTAGAATTAGGCGCGGACGACTATTTGGCTAAACCCTTTAGTGATCGTGAACTGCTTGCCCGAATGCGAGCGATTTTACGCCGGACGCAGGGAGAGGGTGTCGAGCCGACGCAATCGGACGAGGAACCTGTCCTCGCCCATCATGACGTGCGGGTCTACCCACGCCGGCTGGAAACCCTCTGTCAAGACAGACCCGTGGAGCTAACGGGGATGGAAACCGAAATGCTCGCCTGTTTACTTCATCACCCAGGCGAAGTGGTGAGCAAAGCCTTGCTTAGCGAACAAGTGCTCGGTAAACGCTTAATGCCGTTTGATCGGGCAGTCGATGTACACATTTCCAATCTGCGCAAAAAACTGCCTGAGCGCCTTGATGGCAAGCCAAGGATCAAGACCTTGAGAGGTAAGGGTTACTTATGGGTCGATTAGCGACGTGGCGACAACGAGCTGGGGCACGTTGGGCGCAGGTGCCTTTTCTCGGCAGCTTATACGGTCGGGTTTTTATTATTTTCTGGCTTACGTTGCTGGTGGTATTAGCCGCGGTGATGTGGGCGCAGCGTGGTGATCCGCGTAGCCTGCATGCGATCCCATCCCCAGAAAAGGTGCGCATACAAGCTCAGATTGAGAAATTGATGGCCGTCGCGCAAGGTCGCGATATACCGCTTTCCGTGTTGGTTGCACGGCAAAATCAACATCATGGACACCGTCGCACTCCCTACAAGCTCTACTGGGTGCCTGACAGCGCACCGCTCGACTCGCTTCCTCGCGAGTTGCGCCACTTTATGTCACGGACGTCAGACACTGCCGAGCCCATGCAACGCCTCTATCATCGTCACATGCTGGCAGGGCCATTTCCGATTGTGACTTCACGTGAAGCAGGCCGTTTTTACCACGCCAGACGCTGGCAGCCTAGGCTGCCCTTTGTCCTCAAAATATTGGAAAAACCGGAGCATCTATTGGGTGTGACCATGTTGGTGAGCACGCCTTTATTATTGTGGTTAGCGTATACTTTAACGCGCCCTGCTCGGCGCTTTCAGGCGGCAAGTCAACGGGTGGCGCACGGTGAATTGGTGACCGATCCTGATCTTGAGCGAGGTCCGCGGGAGTTTCGCGACGCAGGGCGGGGGTTTAACCAAATGGTCACCGCGCTTAATCAGATGGTGACCGGACAGCAGCAATTGGTCTCAGATATTTCCCATGAGTTACGTTCGCCACTCACCCGTCTGCAGATGGCGCGTGCCTTGGCGGTACGTGAGCTGGGGGACAGCGAGGCGTTAGCGCGGATTGAGCAAGAGGCGAGCCAACTAGAGGCGTTGATCAGCGAGTTACTGACCTTGTCACGTTTACAATCCCAAGGGCATCTCGAGCGAGAAAGAATCAGTGCCGATGCCTTGTGGCAAACAGTGATAGAGGATGCCCAATTTGAAGCAGGCCAACAAGGTAAGCAGGTCACCAGCAATGGGATCCCAGATGCCATGCTGACCGTTAATGTGCGCCTGGCGCGTAGTGCTTTAGATAACGTATTACGCAATGCCATTCACTATGCCGACCAACAAATTCGCATCACCATGGAACGAGACGAGGGACAGCTCTGCCTCTCCATTGACGATGATGGACCTGGGGTGCCAGACAGCATGTTAAAAGACATTTTTCGCCCGTTTTATCGGGTATCGGCCGCGCGTGATCGCCAAAGTGGCGGCTCAGGACTTGGGCTGGCGATTACCGCACAAGCGATTCAACAGCACGGTGGCCAGGTTAACGCGGCCAATCGCCCACAAGGTGGACTGGCGGTGTGTTTATATTGGCCATGTAGTTAATATTGCGCAATCGAAAAGCGGTTGCGACAATACCGCCTTTGCTGGATTTTGCAGGTCACTGCCATGTTTGATATTGCGCTCTATGAGCCTGAAATTGCACCGAATACGGGCAATATTATTCGTCTGTGTGCTAATTGCGGCGCGCACTTACATCTGATTGAGCCCTTAGGCTTTGATCTTGACGAAAAGAAAGTCCGTCGCGCGGGGTTGGATTATCACGATCTGGCGCGTGTGACGCGTCATCAGGACTATGCGGCGTTTGCAAAAGCAATGGCTGGCCGACGGATCTTTGCGTGTACCACCAAAGCAACCCAATTTCATACTCAGGCGCAATTTCAAGCGGGTGATGTGTTGCTATTTGGCCCCGAAACCCGAGGGTTACCCGATGCGCTGATCCAAGCGTTACCCGACGCGCAGCGGTTACGCATTCCGATGCAGCCAGAGGCACGCAGCCTTAACCTTTCTAACGCCGTGGCGATTATTGGGTATGAAGCGTGGCGGCAGTTTGGTTTTAATGGCGCGCAATAAAAAACGCCCCCAGCGATGGCTGAGGGCGTGGATCTTTTTTGTCTTCGGCGCGTAATTTACGCGTTTTTCGCCTCAGCCGCGGCTTTGGCAATCGCTGCAAAGCCAGCGGCGTCAAGTGCGGCACCGCCAACTAGCGCGCCGTCGATATCCGGCATCGCGAATAGCTCAGCCGCGTTGCCTGCTTTCACAGAGCCACCGTACTGAATCACCACTTTGCTTGCGACATATTCACTGTAAGATGCAATGTGCTTGCGGATTGCAGCATGGATATCTTGTGCTTGCTGCGCGGTTGCCGCTTTACCCGTACCGATAGCCCAGATAGGCTCGTAAGCGATCACGGCATCGTTCAAGGCTTCAACACCTTGTGATTGGATCACTGCATCCAGTTGGCGAGCACAAACGGCCAGCGTTTCACCCGCTTCATTCTGTGCGTCAGACTCACCAATGCATAATACAGGCGTGAGGCCATTTTCTTTCAAGAAAGCAAATTTCTTTGCCACAAACTCGTCAGACTCTTGATGGTATTCACGACGCTCTGAGTGGCCGATAATGATGTGCGTGGCACCAAAGTCTTTCAGCATGTCTGCAGAGATATCACCGGTGAATGCGCCGCTGTTATTGATGTCTACGTTTTGCGCACCGAGTTTAATGGCACTGTCAGCCAGCAGTTGCTCGGCTTGTGCCAAATACATCACCGGTGGTGCAACGGCAACGTCGACGCCTTCAACATTTTGTAGTTCGGCGTTCAGGCCGTTAAGCAGTTCAGTGACCATGGCTTTGCTGCCATTGAGTTTCCAGTTACCCATTACCAATGGACGGCGCATAGGAATTCCTCCGCGGTTTAGTTGATTTGAAGTCAAAAGGTGTAAAGAAGGTAGTCTATTGTAGCGCGGCCTTCTCTGTTTAAAATCATAGAATGGCGAGAATGCTTTCGTTTTTACCCGTTTTAGGCGTAAAAGGGAACCTTAAGGTAGTAAATTTTCATCATAATGGCGGCGAGAGACGGACGAAAGTGTGAGCCATGCGCTCGTGCAGTACGCAACGTTTCGGCACTATGCAGGCTGACGATGATAATGGAGGGAGGTTTTATGCCCCATCTCGTGATGGAATACACAGACGCACTGGCAGAGCGCGTCAATATTGATCAACTGGTGGATGATCTTCATCGTGCCGCGATTGCGACGGGGAGCTTCGATCCCGAGGCCTTAAAATCACGTGCTGTTCCTTGTGGTGTGTGGCGGGTTGGTGCCCAGTCAGACCGCAGTGAATTTGTCCATGTTGAGTTTCGTTTGCTTGCCGGGCGCAGTGACACTCAAAAAGCGGCGATTAGTGACGCACTCACCGGCCCGCTTCGCGAGCACGCCGGTCATGTGAGCAGCCTAACGGTAGAAGTGCGTGATATGGACACTAACAGCTATCGTAAGTGGGTGGGCGACAAGCAAGCGATGTAAACCTAGCTTGGACGCTCGGGTGCATCGGCTGTCGCTTTTCTGGCGGCTTGGCCGACGCGAAAGTCCATAATGTCTGCTTGATGACTGCGCAACTCTTCCGGGGCCGTAAAGGCGGTGGCAAAGCGTGAGTACTGGCGCGTGAGTGCCTGGAACAACATCATGTTAACGTGAAGCGGGTTTTTACCATGGTCAATCATTCGATTGATGTGGCTTAACATCGCGTGGAGTTGAGGCTGGGTGGCATATGAGGCATTAGCGATAACATCTTCACTCATTGTCAGTCTCAGCGCTTCTAATGCATGCGGGTCTGACTCAGCCAGTGCCGCCAATTCGTCAAAAGAGGGTAGGGTCTTCATCGCTTACTCCTTACACGCCGCCGATCATCTGATCGTGTTACCAAAGCGTTAATCTAACTATGAGCCGGGGGCTGGAGGGGATCAAATAAGCGGTGTCTGGCTATATTGACGGCCTGAATGGAGATGCAGACGGAGGCGGGGGCAATCGACTGAATCCGAATTGGTTTTTGTGGTTAATTCTCGTCGATAAAAATGCCCTGCTTTACCGTATGCGTGTCAGCAAAGCAGGGGAGCGGCTTACCAGTAGTGCTCGGTGGTGACGTTGCCTGGCTTACGGCGCAGGTTTTTGCTGAGTCCTTTGCCTTCCAAGAGTGTTTTCACTTCTTTGACCATGGCGGGGTTGCCACACAGCATCACTTGGCTGTGTTCAGGCGTGAGGGGCAGACCAACCACCCGTTCGAGTAGTCCATCCTCTAGTGCGTGGGTCACACGCCCAGAGAGCGCACCCGCGGTCGGCTCACGACTGACAAATGGCTGCACCACTAGTTGGTCAGGGTATTGCTCTTGCAGCGCGTTAATGCGTGCTTGGTAGGTTAAATCGGCGGCGAAGCGTACCGCATGCACCAGTATCACTTTACGAAAACGTGACCACAGATCGCCTTGTTCCATCAGTGAGATGTAAGGGCCGATTGCCGTCCCAGTGGCAAACATCCAAAGGTGTTGGCCTTGTGGCACTTCATCGAGGGTAAAGTAGCCGGCCGGATCTTGCGTGATCATCACGCTGTCGCCTGGCTCGAGTGCATGGAGGCGGGGTGACATTATCCCGTCGGCGACACGCGTGGCATAGACTTCTAAGTATTTACTTTGTGGAGGATTCACGAACGAGTAGGCACGCTGGATCAACTTACCATCGATCTCCATGCCGAGTTTTGTGAATTGGCCTGCCTTAAACGGCTCGACAGGGGCGGATAACACCAGGCTGAAGAGATCCTTTGTCCAATGTTGGTTCTCCACTACCTCAGCCTTGATCCAAGTGGCCATATTACCTCCTCACGTCTTCTCTCCAATACGATATGTGCAGCGGCGCTGTCCAGAGACGATATGCTCTTCGCGTTCGACCCGGTAGGCCTCACCGAGTAGGTGGCGGAATAACTGGATTTCTGAGCGGCATAATGCCGGACAGGACTTCGCTGCATGACAGATAGGGCAGTGATGTTCAATCAGTATATAGTCGGTGCCGTCTTGATGAAGCTCGGCCATATATCCCTCGCTCTCTCTAAGATACGCCAAGGTTCGCAATTTAGCCTCTAAATTATCGCAATCTTTGAGCGCGTCTTGATATTGGGCAAAGGTGGCGGCTTCACGTTGAGCAATGACTTTTGCAACACCTTGCTCGCCAAACACGTCTTGCACGGAATCGATAAGGGTAATCGATAAATCATGGTGGCTGTCGGCAAAGCGGCGGTGACCATGGGCGGTTAGGGACCAATGACGAGAAGGTCTGCCCACTTTGGCGCGGATATCCTCAAAGTCGACCAAGCCATCGCGCTCTAAGCTTTGCAAATGTTGACGTACGCCCATGGTGGTCATGCCAAGCTCATCAGCCAAGGCTTTCGCACTTACGCTGCCTTCGCGTTTGATGGTGTGTAGAATGCGGTCAGTGGACTTCATGATTCGATTTCGATTACCCCAATCGTGTCGTCGCAAATAAATAAAGTAAACTATTTATAAAAGGGTAATCGAAATCGACGGGCTTGACCAGTCAAGGGCCGTATTCACGGCCACTGAGGTTACAGGATGTGCGGTTTGATCGCCGCATCTTTGCGGCTTAAATAATGGGTCGAGCGGATCCGACGAATGGTGCGGCACTGTCCGCGTACCACCAAGGTTTCAGTGGTGGCTAAATCCCCGTGTCGGGTAATGCCATCGAGCAGATCGCCTTTAGTGATCCCGGTCGCCGCAAATACCACATTATCACTGCTGGCCATGTCCGATAGCGTTAACACCTGATGAGCGGCAATCCCCATTTGCGTGCATCGTGTCATTTCTTGTTCACCGAGCAAGCGGTTGTCTGGGGTATCCCCTTTCACGTCGTGGCGTGGTAGCAATCGCCCTTGCATATCGCCGCCCAGCGCCCGGATCACGGCTGCGGACACCACGCCTTCTGGCGCACCGCCAATGCCAACCATCACATCCACTTCACTTTCAGGCATACAGGTCAGAATGGAGGCCGCCACATCCCCATCGGGAAACGCAAAGACGCGGATCCCTTTCGCCTGCATGGTGGCAATGATCTCATCATGGCGTGGCTTGGCCAAGGTGGCCACCACCAAGGTATCGAGTGTTTTATCCAGCGCCACCGCAATGCGCTCAAGGTTATCGATTAAAGGTTTACTGAGGTCAATCGCGCCTTTGGCGTCGGGGCCGACAACCAGTTTTTCCATGTACATATCAGGGGCTTTCAAAAAGCTGCCTTTCTCGCCGGCGGCGAGCACCGCGAGCGCGTTGGCTTGCCCCATGGCCGTCATTCGTGTGCCTTCTATCGGGTCAACGGCAATATCGACCGCATCGCCACCCAACCCGACGTGTTCGCCAATGTAGAGCATCGGGGCATCATCGATTTCACCTTCCCCTATCACGATTTCACCGTCGATATCGGTGAGGTTAAGTAAGGTGCGCATTACTTCAACAGCCGCGCCATCGGCCGCGTTCTTGTCTCCTCGTCCCAGCCATTTGTACCCAGCCAATGCTGCGCCTTCGGTCACACGCGAGAAAGCCAATGCGAGATCACGTTTCATCAGTACTCCGGAAATGTCAGCCACATTAAGACAGGCCTTAGCCCAATTTGCGCGCAAGTCTACCAGAAAGAGAAAACGTTTGCGTTGGGTCAGGTCGGGTGTTTTTGCCGAATCTGAAACGGTGATGACAAAAGGCGCTGCATTTTTGCGCACTTGTACGCGGGCAGGTAGCGAGAACAGTGGCAGTCTGGTATCACCTGAGTACAATAAAGCCGGGGTGCACGTTCAGTTGCACGGGTTGCTGCACATTAGGCAGTAACGGGATCAATCGTCAGAAATAAGGTGGCCTTGATGTCATTGGAAGTATTAGAACAACTCGAAGCTAAAGTACAAATGGCGGTGGATACCATTTCGCTGCTACAAATGGAAATCGAAGAGCTCAAAGAAAAGAACGGGTCACTCGAGCAAGATGCCGTCGCGGAAAAAGAGCGCCGTGAGCAGCTTGAGCAGGAAAACGCCAAACTGCGCGACGAGCAGCAAGCATGGCAAGATCGCATCCGGAGCTTGTTAGGTAAGATTGAGAACGTCGAATAAACAAAAACAGAGCCAATTGGCTCTGTTTTGCTATTCGGTGTCAGGCGACGAGTCAGTCGTCGTCTTCCGCCTCATCGATGTCCGCGTCTGCCATGGTCAGCGCATCAGGTGAAAGGATCACGCCGGTGGTGTCGGCATAGACATGATCATCAGGCAAGAAGGTAACGCCGCCAAAGTTCACTGGCACGTCCGTTTCACCGACACCTTGCTCGTCAGCCCCCACAGGAATTGAAGCCAGTGCTTGAATGCCGATATCGATTTCATCAATGGTATCGACATCACGGACACACCCATAAACAATCATGCCAGCCCAGTCGTTGTCAGCGGCAAGCTGCGCAATCTCGCCGTCAATAAGGGCGCGACGTAACGAACCGCCGCCATCAATCAGCATAATTCGCTGCTCGCCGTCTTGTTCGGCCATTTCACGAATTAACCCATTGTCCTCAAAGCATTTTACTGTGGTAATTTGGCCACCAAACGAGCTGCGGCCCCCATAAGAGCTAAACATTGGCTCCACGACATCCACGTGTTCGGGGTACATGTCGCATAGTTCCGAGGTATTATATTCCATAGTCTAACTTCTTGTTGAGGCAGAAAAAGGCTGGCAAGCTAGTGTTGCCAACATGGCAAGTCCAAGTATAACGAGCCCATAAGGGTTTGCAATGTTAAAGCGGACAATCTGTGGCCTGATTAGACTAACAGCATACCGGTCATAAACAGGCCATTGGTGATCAGTGCACAACGCACCATGGTTCCCATCATGGGACGCAGGGCGTTGGCATTGGTGGCTTGGTAAACGTCACGCCCATGGCGCACCAGTAAGGGCACACTGGCAAGGAACAACCAACCCAACCAGGCTTGCAAGGTGAGGGCGGCAAATAAGGAATAACACGCAACCGCCCCGGCCAGTAAAATCACATGATACTGACGTCCGCGCTCCGGGCCTAAACGCACCACTAAGGTATGCTTACCACACGCGCGATCGTTATCAATATCTCGTAAATTATTGATATTGAGTACGCCGACCGCTAATAAGCCACACGCCGTCGCGGGTAAAATGACCAAGGAATCAATGTGGCCGACCTGTAAATAATAAGTGCCTGCCACCCCGAGCCAACCAAAGAAGATCAGCACCGACACATCTCCTAAACCGCGATAGCCATACGGCTTGTTGCCCACGGTGTAGGTAATGGCCGCGACAATCGCCATCACACCGAGCAGCAAGAAACTAATAATGTCAGTCGGCTGTTGGCAGGCAATCGCAATCAGTGACCCACCACTGAGTAGGGTTAAACCAATATTAAGCATGAGCGCGCGGCGCATGGTGGTCAGGCTGACTTGGCCGGATTGGATCGCGCGCATGGGACCGATACGCGTCGCGTTATCCGTGCCTTTTATCGCATCACCATAGTCGTTCGCGAGGTTAGACAGGATCTGCAGCAATAGGGCAGTGACGAGCGCCATCAAGCTGATTGACCATGACAGGCTCCCTTGCGAGGCAGCGACCGCACTGCCGGACAAAATCGAGGTAACGGCCAGCGGTAGCGTTTTAGGTCGCGCCGCATCCAGCCATATCGCGAGAGTAGAAGGCCGCATAGCGATCCTCAAGACGAAAAAACGATGTCACCATTATTGCGCAAGCCAGGGGAGGAGTAACCCATTGTCGGCTGAAATCCGACTTGCTGTTGCGCTAGCTCAAATTTTGATGCAAAAAAGGGCAGCGTTTGCTGCCCTAGTGTTGCGGTCTCGAGCTCGTTTAGAGGATGAAGCGACTCAAGTCTTCGTCATCAACCAGCTCTTCGAGGTGGCGGCGGACATAATCCGCATCAACGGTGACACTTTGACCGGCGCGTTCGCTGGCGTCGTATGAGACCTCTTCCATCAAGCGTTCCATCAAGGTATGCAGGCGACGGGCGCCGATGTTTTCGGTTTTCTCGTTCACCCGCCACGCGGCAGAGGCCAGCTCATCAATACCACTTTCCTCAAACGCCAGATCAATCTCTTCGGTTTTTAGCAGTGCGGTATATTGCTGAGTGAGCGACGCATTTGGCTCGGTGAGGATCCGCTTAAAGTCATCGGTGGATAGCGCTTCAAGCTCAACACGGATGGGCAAGCGCCCTTGCAATTCCGGGATCAGATCAGACGGACGTGATACTTGGAAAGCGCCTGAGGCGATAAACAGAATATGATCGGTTTTGATCATACCGTGTTTGGTGGACACTGTGCTGCCTTCAACCAATGGCAAGAGATCGCGTTGCACCCCTTCGCGAGACACCTCGCCACCACTGGTGTTACCTGACTTACAGATCTTATCGATTTCATCCACGAAAACGATGCCGTTGTTCTCCACCATGTGGATGGCTTGCTCTTTAATTTCTTCTTGGTTAACCAGCTTGGCGGCTTCTTCCTCGGTCAGCGCTTTCATGGCGTCTTTGATTTTCATCTTACGCTTTTTGGTGCTGTTGCCACCGAGGTTTTGGAACATGCTTTGAAGCTGGTTGGTCATCTCTTCCATGCCTGGTGGCGACATGATTTCCACCCCCATTTGTGGGGCGGCGACATCGACTTCCACTTCTTTATCATCAAGCTGGCCTTCGCGTAATTTTTTACGGAAGCTTTGCCGTGTTGAAGAGTCCTCTTGGCTGGCCTCATTTTGGCCCCATGCGTCGCGTGCGGGTGGCAGCAAGATATCGAGGATACGATCTTCAGCTTGTTCTTCAGCGCGGAATTTTACCTTTTCCATCGCTTGCTGCTGGGTCATGTTCATCGCCACATCCGCCAGATCGCGAATAATGGTTTCCACCTCTTTCCCAACATAACCCACTTCGGTGAACTTGGTAGCTTCCACCTTGATAAAAGGCGCGTTGGCAAGGCGTGCTAACCGGCGAGCGATCTCCGTTTTACCCACACCGGTTGGACCAATCATCAAGATGTTTTTCGGGGTGACTTCCGCACGCAGCTCTTCGGCAAGCTGCATTCGGCGCCAGCGGTTTCGCAGTGCGATCGCCACCGCACGTTTGGCATTGTCTTGACCGATAATGTGACGGTCAAGCTCATGCACGATTTCGCGTGGAGTCATTTCAGACATCACTAATCCTGTTTCTTACTCTCGAGTTCTTCAACGGTGTGCTGCTGGTTAGTAAACACACATATATCACCGGCGATGGTTAGCGCTTTCTCTGCGATCTCGCGGGCATCTAACGCCGTGTTTTCAAGCATAGCAACGGCGGCGGCTTGGGCATAGTTGCCGCCAGAGCCAATGGCGATCAAGTCGCGCTCTGGTTCAACCACATCGCCGTTACCGGTAATGATCAATGAGGCGGTTTCATCAGCGACCGCCAGTAGGGCCTCTAATCGACGTAGCGCGCGATCAGTACGCCATTCTTTAGCCAGTTCAACGGCCGCTTTGGTTAGGTGCCCTTGGTGTAATTCAAGCTTGCGCTCGAAGCGCTCAAATAAGGTGAAGGCATCAGCAGTGCCGCCAGCAAATCCGGCGAGAACTTGGCCGTTATACAAACGACGGACTTTTCGGGCATTGCCTTTCATCACGGTATTGCCGAGTGACACTTGGCCATCGCCAGCAATAACCACTTTACCTTCGCGACGAACGGAAACGATTGTAGTCACGGGAACCTCTTTCTTTGTGTCTGGTACACCAGGTGGGTGATTAATGTAAGAGGTTGGGCTTTGCCGCTCACTTTTCAAGGGGAGAAGGAAGGATTTCAATCAAGGCTGGGCAAGGAATAGACTTGACCCAGCCGATAAAATGCGGCGCTGTTATTCCCAGTACCAAATAGCACAAGGCTCAACCCCGGCGCGGCGGAGCATATTACGGTCACGCTCTGCTTGACGCTTGCGTGGGTAAGGACCCAATACCACCCGGTACCAGGTGCCTTTTTCTCCTTGGCTTATCTTGATTTGGCTTTCTAGCCCTTGAAAAGCGATGATCGCTTTACGTTCATTTGCCTGCTCTTGACTGCGGTACGCACCGCATTGCATCAGGTAAGGACGCGTGGATTGCGGCAATGCTTTGGCCTTCACTTCCACCTCTTTACTCTCCAGCTCTTCGATGTAACTCCATTTTTCTTCAGGCTTTTTAGGCAGATGTGCCTTCTTGCTCTGCGTGGAAGGCTGAGGCTGTGTGTCTGTTGCCGGTTTAGGCACGGGCGCGTCGGTATTACTTAATAGGTACAGGCCATAACCAAACGCGCCAACCAAGCAGACGGCAAGCAACGCCCATTTTAATGGGAAACGAGCACGCGCTTTGGGTGGTTGGCGGCGGGTATTTTTTTTACGTGGTGCTTTACCACGTTTTACGTAGTCACGAGTTGCCACAGCAAATATTCAATTTCAAAAAGCCAGTAAAGCGCTCATGTTACTGGCTTCGGCTCGTGCTGACCAGTCTTACTACCGAGACGGTGGGGCAACGCTCTCACGGATCACTAATTTGGCATCTAAAAGTCGTGATCCTGCATTCACTTCACGCCCTTGCAAGGTGTTGAGCAGCATTAACATCGCCTGACGACCAATGTCGTAGCGAGGTTGGGAGACAGTGGTCAGGGGAGGATCGCAATATTCGGCGAATTGGATGTCATCAAACCCTACAATCGAAATATCTTGCGGCACGCGCATGCCTAGGCGCTTTGCTTGTTGCATGGCACCGACGGCCATCACATCACAATGACAGAATACCGCGGTGGGAGGCTCAGGGAGGGACAATAGATTGGTCATGGCTCGCGCCCCAGAGGCAAAACTGAAATCTCCCACCACGCTGTAGGCTGGGTTGACTGTAATCCCCGCGCGTTGCAGGGCCTGCTGATAGCCTTGTGAGCGGAATTGCGTCAGTGCGGTTTCCGGCACCCCAGTAATATTGGCAATACGGGTGTGGCCGACTTGGGTGAGGTAATTGACCGCCTCAAAAGCGGCAGTCAGGTTGTCGATATGCACCGTCGGCAATTCAAGATCCGGGGCATACTCACACGCCATCACAAGCGGAGGGAGATTTTTCTGCTCGGGCTTACTGACATCAAAGGGAACATCGGAGCCCAGTAGGAGCATGCCATCTGCCTGTTTGGTAAAAACCAAGTTGACGAATGAGTTTTCGCGGTGGTGTTGTTGGGCACTATCTCCGAGCAAAACCAGGTAACCGTGCTCCATCGCCGCTTCTTCGATCCCGCGGATGATCTCACTAAAGTAAGGATCGCAGATGTCTGGGACAATCGCGACGATGGTTTTGGACTCGTTGCGGCGTAGGTTACGTGCAAGTGAGTTAGGGGAATAGCCAGCTTCTACGACCGCTTGCTCAACCTTTTTACGGGTTGTGGCCGAGACCTTCTCAGGGTTCATCAGCGCGCGAGAGACGGTTGCTGTGGATACACCGGCAATGTGGGCAACGTCCTTCATTGTCGCCATAATGACAGTCCTCTTGTTATCTGTATTGTGAGATCAGACAGTTATTAGCTCGTCTGACCTGTTCTCTTAGCCAATTGCGGCCTTATTCTACCTAGCCTTGTCCGATTTAAACACGGACAAGCTAACACTTATTGCAATGAAAGTGTGATTGCTGTCGCTTTACTGCAAGGGAATGTTAAGAAAGGTCTTGCGGCTCGACATCTAATGACCACCTCACTTTACGCGACAGAGGGAGCTGTTGGATGGCCGGGAGCGCCACTTGGAGCCATTGCTGCATGATTTTTCGGCTGGGCGCTTGAATGAGGAGTTGCCACCGATAGCGACCCGCGCGTTTCGCCATGGCGGCGGGCATAGGCCCCATAATATGGCATTCATCCTGTTGAATCGGTGAGGTAGCCAGCGTTTGACGCACCTGTTGTAAAAACTGCTGGACACTGTTTTCTTCATGCCCGTCGGCGCGAAAGAGACTAAGAAACGTGTAAGGCGGCAGCCACGCCTGACGCCGTTCATTTAACGCAGATTCGGCAAAGGCTTGATAACCTTTATGCACTAAAGATTGGATCAGGGTGTGCCCTGGATGGTGGGTTTGTAATAACACGGTACCCGGCTTACTGGCGCGGCCCGCTCGCCCGGCGACTTGCACCATCAATTGGGCCAAACGCTCAGGGGCACGAAAGTCATTACTGAATAGAGCCCCGTCAACATCGACTAAGGCGACCAGGGTGACGTTAGGAAAGTGATGGCCTTTGGCGAGCATTTGTGTGCCCAATAGAATTTGATACTCACCCTTTTCAATGTCGGCCAAGTAACCTTCAAGGCTCCCTTTTCGCCGGGTATTATCGCGATCAATGCGAACGGTATTGTATTCGGGAAACAACTCACCAAGCTGGGATTCGAGTTGCTCGGTACCGACACCGACACTAATAAGCTGGGTAGAACCACAGTCGCCACATTGGGGAGGCACACGTTTTTGGTGGCCACAGTGATGACAACGCAACTCTTGGTGTTGTTGATGAAGGGTATAGTAGGCATCACAGCGTTGGCAGTTCGCTAGCCAGCCGCATTCGTGACACATCATCGCGGGCGCATAACCGCGGCGATTTAAAAACAGCATCACCTGGTTACCTTGTTGCAGGTGCTGACGCATTTCAGCAATCAGCGGCGCCGACAAGCCAGCTTCGAGGTGATGGCCTTTGATATCGAGTATCCCTTGCCGGGCGGTGACCGCGTTACCAGGACGTTGCGTGAGCTTAAGGTACTGGTATTTTCCGGTTTTTGCGTTGTGTAAGCTCTCCAGTGATGGCGTTGCCGAGCCCAAGATCACCGGCACTTGTTCTTCATGCCCCCGCATGACAGCCAGATCGCGGGCGTGATAGCGAAAGCTATCTTGCTGCTTATAGGAAGGGTCGTGCTCCTCATCGATAATGATGATGCCAAGCTTTGCCATGGGGGTAAAAAGCGCTGAGCGTGTGCCAATCACTATCGCGGCTTGATTCTCCCGTGCGGCCAGCCAGGCGTTGAGACGGTCGGTATCGCTGAGCCCTGAATGCATCACGGTCACAGGAACAGCAAAGCGGCGCTCAAAACGGCGAATGGTTTGTGGTGTCAGGCCAATTTCTGGCACCAAGATGAGCGCTTGCTGGCCACGTGCGAGCACCGGCTCAAGCACATTGAGATACACCTCGGTTTTGCCTGAGCCAGTGATCCCCTCTAATAGCGCGCAGGCAAAACCATCGCCAGCATTGAGGGTGGCAACCGCCATCGCTTGCTCGTGGTTTAACGTCGGTTTTTCTTCGGTCACCGCAAAGTTTTTTACCCAAGCATTGGCCTGAGAAGGGGGCGAGTAGGGCGCGATCCAGCCTTTTTCTGCCACCGTTTTTAGCACCGGCGTGCCGATGTCTTGTTCGATTAAGTCGGCTTGAGTGGTTGGACCGTGCGTGAGAAGCTGCAACACTCGGGCTTGTTTGGGGGCGCGGCTCAGACCTGATAGAGGTTGGTTTTGTCCTGACTCGGTGATTTGCCACCATTTTTGTTGCTGCAATGTCGCAGGGCGTCCTTTACGCAGCGAGGTTGGCATCACCGCCCCCATCGCATCTCCTAGCGGATGATGGTAAAAACGACTCGCCCATTGCAGGAGATTGTATACCGCGGGGGTCCAAACCGGCTGCGTGTCGAGTACGGTATCAATCGCTTTGAGTTGGCTGGCTTCCACACTGGCCGTTGGCGACAAGCCGGTAACGATGCCAACTTTATGCTGGCGTCCAAACGGCACCTTGACGCGCCCTCCGATGATCGGATGCTGATCGTCAGCAATACGGTAATCAAAGGTTTTCGGCAAAGGGACAGGCAAAGCCACCTGAGCAAACTGTTCCATCACAACATCTTATTGGCCAGAAGGAATGTCAGTGTAACGGTTAGCCACACGTTGGCAAAGCCTTGTTGCACCGTAAGAGACACGCGGATTGCACAAAAAAGTTGCGAAAAAGAGGGCGCTTGATTAGAATTGCGCGCCTTAGAAAATGTTTGTTAACGACGTGTGGTGCCCGGCTTAGGATCGGGAGAGCGACACGGCCTTTAAGATGAGGTTATCCCTATGAAAGCTGGTATCCATCCAGAGTACAAAGCCGTCACAGCAAAATGCTCTTGCGGTAACGAATTCGCGTTCAGCACAACCCTAGGCAAAGACATTTACCTAGACGTGTGTGACAAGTGTCACCCATTCTACACTGGTAAGCAGCGTATCCTTGATACCGGTGGCCGTGTTGACCGCTTTAAGAAGCGTTTCGGTGCCCTTAGCAGCAAAAAATAAGCCGCTATTGACTGAATACAGAGAAGGGACGCATCAGCGTCCCTTTTTTGATCGTATCGTCCCTGTCATCGGACAACAGGTCCGAGCATCATCGCGAATGCGCTGTTAGTACTGGTGGACGTTTGCTCCCTGCGTTACCATCTTTTTTATTATACAAACCTTCCCTGTGTGGTTTGTAGAGTGTCTGACTAATATCGGTGACGCTTCCCTGCCGATATTAGTTTCCCCTTCACGATAATAATTAGGAACACTAGATGTCGGACGATAAACGCCAGCAAGCGCTGGATTATCATGCATACCCTACTCCCGGAAAAATTTCTGTTGAATTGAGCAAACCTGCTGACTCGGCCGCGGATCTCGCGTTGGCGTATAGTCCTGGCGTTGCTGAGCCTGTGCGTGAGATAGCGCAAGATGCGGATGCGGTTTACCGCTATACGGGTAAAGGCAACATGGTGGCGGTGGTCTCAAACGGCACCGCGATTTTGGGGCTAGGAAATTTAGGCCCCATGGCTTCTAAGCCTGTCATGGAAGGTAAAGCTTTATTGTTCAAGCGTTTTGCTGGCTTGGACTCGATCGACATTGAAGTCAAACACCGTACTATCGATGAATTCGTGGATACCGTGGCGAACATCGCGGATACCTTTGGCGGTATCAATCTCGAAGATATCAAAGCCCCAGATTGTTTTGAGATTGAAAAACAATTAATTGCACGTTGCGAAGTGCCTGTATTTCATGATGATCAACACGGCACTGCTATCGTCACCGCTGCCGGCATGCTTAACGCGCTTGAGCTGCAAGGCAAAGATATCCGCGAGGCGACGGTGGTGTGCATGGGCGCAGGCGCAGCGGCTGTTGCCTGTATGGAGCTATTAATAAAATGTGGCGCTCAGCGGGAAAAAATCTATATGTTGGATCGTAAAGGCGTGATCCATACGCGTCGTGACGATATCAACAAATACAAGCAGCTGTTTGCCAATAACACGGATAAGCGTACCCTCGAAGATGTGATTGAGGGCGCGGATATGTTCGTTGGCGTCTCCGGTCCAGACTTGCTTTCACCCGACGCCTTGAAGCTGATGGCAGATAAACCCGTGGTATTTGCCTGCTCGAACCCAGATCCTGAAATTCATCCGGATGTGGCGCATCAAGTGCGCGATGATCTGATCATGGGAACCGGGCGTTCGGATTACCCGAATCAGGTCAATAACGTGCTCTGCTTCCCGTTTATTTTCCGTGGCGCATTGGATGTACGTGCCAGTGAAATTAACGATGCGATGAAGTTGGCAGCGGTAGAGGCCATTCGCAGCCTAGCCAAAGAGCCTGTCCCACAAACGGTATTAGACGCCGCCGGTTTGTCTTCGCTAAGCTTTGGCCCAGATTACATTATTCCCAAGCCAATGGACGCGCGTTTATTACCTAAGGTTGCCCGCGCGGTAGCGCTGGCCGCCGTGGAAACCGGCGTGGCTCGTATCGAGATGCCAGAAAACTATATGCTCGACAAGGCGTAATGCTTGAGCGTGAGGAAAAGCGCGGTGGAATAGAGCCCGAAAAGGCTGTGCTGAGCACCTATCATTACAGAAAACCCGCCAATCGGCGGGTTTTTTTAGTATTCGCTATCGTCGAACTCGATACCAAGCTCTTCCATGATCCGACGTGCTTCAGCGGGAATGCTGTCGGGTTTATCCTTACGGATATCGTCATCGGTTGGTAGTGGTTGGCCGGTGTAGGCATGAAGAAATGCCTCACACAACAACTCACTGTTGGTCGCATGACGGAGGTTTTGCACCTGACGACGAGTACGCTCGTCGGTAAGAATTTTTAGTACTTTTAATGGGATAGAGACGGTGATCTTCTTTACCTGCTCTTTCTTTTTACCATGTTCGGCATACGGATTAATGTAGTCGCCGTTCCACTGCGCCATGTCTCACCTATCTTGATTATGGAATACCCAGAATGATGCTGCGGAGATTTTAGCTATATTAACCGCCACATGCAAAGGGGTATAGACGTCTAGAAGTGTTGACGTCCCAAAAAGCGCAGGGTAAGGTGGCAGTATGAAACCTGGATCACGCCCACCATGCGCAAACCAGACTAGCAAGGATAGATCATGACTGAGAAAAAAACCGACACTATCGCCGTTCGGACCGGAATTGGGACTGACACCCAGCACCATGCGGTGGTGCCTCCCCTGTACTTATCGACCAATTACCGTTTCCCGGCACTGGGTGATGTGCCTACTTACGACTACGCGCGAGGCGGCAACCCAACGCGTGCGCAGCTCGAACAAGCGCTGACTGACTTAGAAGGGGGCGCAGGTGCGGTGGTGACCAACTGCGGGATGTCGGCGATAAACTTGGTGCTATCTCTGTTGGAGGCTGGCGAGCATATTGTCGCCCCACATGATTGTTATGGCGGCACCTATCGCTTGCTCGAATCGCGTGCCAAACAAGGGATCTGGCAGGTAAGTTTTGTCGATCAATCGGACCATGATGCGTTGGACCAAGCATTGGCTAAACAGCCCAAGCTCGTGCTGGTGGAAACCCCATCCAATCCACTCTTACGCGTGGTCGATATCGCAGAAATATGCCAAAAAGCCCATCAAGTGGGGGCTTGGGTGGTGGTCGACAACACGTTTTTATCGCCAGCTTTGCAAACGCCTTTTGCGCTGGGCGCGGATATGGTGGTGCATTCGACCACCAAATTTATTAATGGCCATTCTGATATTGTCGGTGGCGCGGTGATCGCCGCGACCAGTGAACTTGCCGAGACATTGGCTTGGTGGGGAAATTGCTTAGGGGCGACGGGCAATGCATTTGACAGTTATATGACACTGCGAGGGTTGCGCACATTGGGTGCACGCGTTAAACAACACCAACACAACACTGAAGCGGTACTCAGCTACCTGCAAACGGTGTCGGCAGTGCGGAAAATCTACTACCCCGGGTTGGCCTCTCACCCTGGCCACCAAATTGCTGCGCGCCAGCAAGCGGGGTTTGGTAGCATGCTGAGCTTAGAATTGGATACAGACCAAGCCGGTGTGGCGCGATTTATTGATGGCCTCACGTTATTTGCCCTCGCCGAGTCTCTCGGGGGGGTAGAAAGCTTAGTGACGCACCCTGGTTCGATGACACACAGAGCCATGAGTGACGCCGCGCAAGCGGAGGCGGGCATCGCACCGACCTTGTTGCGTTTTTCCATTGGATTAGAAGATGCGCAAGATTTGGTTGTCGATTTGGCGAACGCCTTTGCCCGTTTAGAGGGTGACACCCCATAGAGGCTGCGCTTCAGTGCGCGCCGCTTTACCGAGATCGATAGACATTAAGAGAGACCTTGCCATGCATGCGCAACCGACGGAAACGTCCCCCGAGTCACCACGCCAATTGCACAAGTTTGGTGGCAGTAGCCTTGCGAGCCCTGATTGCTATCGTCGCGTGGTCGATGTATTGACCGCGCATGCGAGCCAGCAAGACTTAATCGTGGTGTCCGCGGCAGGAAAAACCACTAACCAGCTGATCATGTGGTTAGCACAGTTAGACAAGGATGGGCGAGTGGCGCATGAGACCTTGCAAGCGGTGCGCGCCTTTCAGCAAGACTTGATTGAGAACTTGATTGATGGTGAACCCAAGCAGCAGCTGGTGGATGCGCTTTATGCCGATATCGCAACCATTGCGTCGTTGGGCGATCAGGGCGTGAACGAGAGCGACAAAGCGTACGTGCAAGGTTTTGGAGAGGTCTGGTCGGCGCGTCTGTTGGCCCAGTTATTGAAGCAGCATCGACGTGCCGCGGTGATGTTAGACTCACGCCAATGTTTGCGCGCCGAGCGCGCCGCTCAGCCGGAAGTAGATCGCGGGGCGTCTTGGCCTTTATTGCAAAATCAGCTTTCGCAGCATGGCGATACGCATGTGGTGATCACCGGCTTTATGGCACAAAATCAAGCGGGAGAAACAGTGCTGTTAGGGCGCAATGGCTCCGATTACTCGGCCACTGTCTTGGGGGCGCTTGCAGGCGTGAGCCGTGTGACCATTTGGAGTGATGTCGCCGGGGTCTATAGCGCGGACCCACGCCATGTTGATAATGCCTGTTTGCTGCCTTTGATTCGATTGGATGAGGCGGCTGAGCTGGCACGTCTTGCTGCCCCTGTGCTACATAGCCGCACCTTACAACCGGTCGCGCAGAGTGCCACCGATCTCACGTTGCGCTGCACCCAAGCGCCGGATAGCGGATCAACACGTATTGAACGCGTGTTAGCCACGGGGCGCGGGGCAAAAATCATTACGGCGTTGGATGAGGTGAGTTTGCTCCAGTTTGATGTCGCGCGAGGACAAGATTTTCAAGCGATAAAACAAGAGCTCAGCCGGATTTTGTCACAGCTAAAAGTACAGCCATTAGCAACGGATTACCAAGACGACCAGTACCGTATTTTGTTAGCGTTTACCACGGAAGTCGTGGCATTGGTAATGGCGCAAATTCAAGACGCCGGCCTCCCAGCTGAACTCAAACTGCGTGAAGGCTTTACCATGGTGGCGGCGGTTGGGGCAGGCGTGGTGAACAACCCCGTACACTGCCATGGCTTCTATCAGCAACTCAAATCACAGCCGGTGGAATTTATCAGTGAGTCGGCCTCTGGGCTAAGCCTGGTTGCTATCCTACGCCACGTCCACACTCAGGCACTGGTTGCCAGTTTGCATGATGCCTTGTTTCAAGCTCAGCGCCGTATCGGCTTGGTGTTGGTGGGCAAAGGCAATATTGGTACTCGTTGGCTAAGCCTTTTTGCCGAGCAAAAAGCACACTTGGAAAAGCGTCATGGTAAGGAAGTCTCACTGATTTCAGTGGTGGACAGCCGCAACCAATGGCTTGATTTTGCCGGTATTGATGCCACGCATGTGTTGGATGGGTTTGACGAGCGTTGCGAGCCTTATTTTGATGATGAGTGGCTCACCCGTCTACTGAATCACCCGTATGACGATGTGATTGTGTTGGATGTCACCGCCAGTGAGTCATTAGCGTACTTGTATCCGCGACTTGCCGAGCATGGCTTTCACTTAATCTCCGCCAACAAAGAGGCGGGCGCCGCACCCGCCGAGCAGTACCACGCGATTCAGCAGGCGTTTAGCAAAACCGGGCGCCATTGGCTCTACAATGCGACCGTGGGCGCCGGGTTACCGATTAACTACGCGGTGCAAGATCTGCGTGAAAGTGGTGACACGATTGTTGCACTGTCTGGGATCTTTTCTGGCACCTTGTCATGGCTGTTTTTGCAATTCAGTGGTGAGGTCCCCTTTAGCGCCCTGCTTGAGCAGGCTTGGCAGCAAGGCCTAACCGAGCCTGACCCACGGGATGATCTTTCTGGGGCTGACGTGGTGCGTAAATTGGTGATTTTGGCACGTGAAGCGGGCATGTCCCTCGAGCCTGAGCAGGTAAAGGTTGAGTCCTTGGTGCCTAAGTCACTGGCTGATCTATCTTTGGATGCCTTTCTTGATAATGCACACCAAATGGATGAACCGCTACAAGAGCGATTAGACAAAGCGCATAAAAATCGGTCAGTGCTACGTTATGTGGCGCGCTTGGAGGTTAACGGCCACGCCCATGTGAGCCTAGAAACCCTACCCAGCGAGCATCCACTTGCGCATCTATTACCGTGTGACAATGTGTTTGCGATTGAAAGCCAATGGTATCGCGAGAATCCTTTGGTCATTCGTGGGCCAGGGGCGGGACGCGATGTCACCGCAGGCGCCATTCAATCCGATTTAAATCGCTTGATAAGTCGCCTTCACTAACCCGCTAATGGATAACCGTGATCAAGCTGTCTGCGCGCTGCGTAGGCAGCTTTTTTTGTGCCGTTACCCGCGTTGTGAGGTGTGCATTGATGGCTGTGTCGTCTATCTTCATAACACCATGAGTTTTTTTCATGGCTTGCATCGTTGACATTTTAGCCGAATCACGACAATCTTTAGACATATGGACGTCTAAACGTATAAATCAAAAGCAGAGCAGAAACAGGCAGACTGAACAGCGTCGTTCGGTGTCAGGGAGAGGATATGAGCTACACACACGCAGGCCACATTGATGCACTCAATCAGAACATTGCTGACTTAGATGGCGATATTAATGTCTCATTTGAGTTTTTTCCTCCCAGCACCCCAAGTATGGAAGAAACCCTCTGGAACTCAGTTCATCGCTTAAAAGCACTCAAACCTAAGTTTATGTCGGTGACCTATGGCGCCAACTCCGGGGAGCGTGATCGCACCCATGACATCGTGAAAAGCATTCATGACCAGACTGGTATCGCGGCGGCGCCCCATCTAACCTGCATTGATGCCACTGAAGATGAGCTCCGTCATATTGCCCGTGATTATTGGCAAAATGGCATCCGTGACATTGTGGCGTTGCGTGGCGACTTGCCATCGCCGGAGAAGAAGCCGGATACGTACGCGGTCGATTTAGTCCGTTTGCTCAAAGAAGAGCATGACTTTGATATCTCGGTTGCCGCTTACCCTGAGGTGCATCCAGAAGCGAAAAGCGCGCAGGCAGATTTGATTAACCTCAAGCGCAAAGTGGATGCTGGTGCTAGCCGGGCGATTACGCAGTTTTTCTTCGATGTCGAAAGCTATCTACGCTTTCGTGACCGCTGTGTTGCCGCCGGGATTGACGTGGAAATTGTCCCAGGGATTTTGCCCGTCTCTAACTTTAAGCAGGCGTCGCGCTTTGCCAAGATGACCAATGTGCGTGTGCCGCAGTGGATGCACAAACAGTATCAAGGGCTGGAGGATGATCCTGTCACGCGTCAGATGGTTGGCGCCTCTATTGCGCTTGATATGGTGCGAGTGCTAAGCCGTGAAGGCGTGAAAGATTTTCACTTTTATACCCTCAACCGTGCGGAATTAACCTATGCCCTGTGCCATACCTTAGGGGTTCGCCCGCTTGCGGTCACGCCTTAAAAAAATACGCCCCAGTTATGTCGGGGCGTATTAGGTTGCGTGTTGTGTTTGTTGTAGTGATTAAGCACTGGCGGCGAGCATAGTGAGCTCGTCGCGCACTTCCTGCGCCCATGCCATCCAWGCACGACGTTGATGGATGCTGCGTCGCAGTGCGAGGCGCATTAAACGTTGTTGTGACGTGAGCAGAGTGACTTGGCCATATTCACGCTGTTCCAGTAGCGTATAGTGATTAAGCAGCTGCTGAGACTCGGCAATCAAGTTATTCACATGATCCAGCATGGGAGCTGGATCGAGTACATCACAACTGAGTAGTCTGGCGACATACTCGTCACGTGGTGGGGCTAACTTGGGTGTTTGAATAAACCACGCCTCAAGCATCTCAGTGCCGACAGGTGTGATGGCGTAGACCTTCCTATCGGGTTTACCGACTTGCGGCTCCAGGCGGTAGGTGACAGCACCTCGATCGGCGAGCTTATTGAGTTCACGATATACCTGTTGATGGCTGGCTTTCCACACATTGCTGATGGTGGTGGAAAACGCCTTGGTAATATCATAACCCGTGGCCTCGCAGTTGCTTAGCACTGTCAGTATTACATGGGGGAGTGACATCTCTTATATCCACAGTTTTGTTTGTACAACGATTGTTTCCTGGCGGCGGCTAGCCTTCTTTGGGCTATTTCACCGTCGCCAAGGCTTGTTCCAAGTCGGCAATGATGTCATCGATATGCTCAATGCCGACACAAAGACGGATCATCTCTGGCGTTACCCCGGCTTTGGCTTGCTCCTGCTCATTCAGTTGGCGGTGGGTCGTCGAGGCGGGGTGACAAGCCAGCGATTTAGCATCACCGATATTCACTAAACGTTTGAACAGATTAAGCGCATCATAAAATTTCACCCCTTCATCAAAGCCGCCCTTTAAGCCGAATGACAGCAATGACGCGGGCAGCCCGCCGCGTATCAGTGACTGGGTGCGGGTATAATGTGGGTGAGCGGACTGACCCGCATAGTTCACCCACGCGACGGCGGGGTGTTGGGCAAGGTAATCGGCCACGGCTTTGGCGTTTTCGCAGTGGCGCTCCATCCGTAGACTTAAGGTTTCTAAGCCTTGCATCAACATAAAAGCATTCATCGGCGAGAGGGCTGCGCCACTGTTACGCAGCGGTACCGTACGTGCGCGGGCAATAAACGCCGCAGGACCAAAGGTCTCACTGTAAACCACGCCATGATAGGCCGGTTCCGGTTGTGAGAATTGCGGGAAGCGGGCTTGATGGGCCACCCAGTCAAAGGTACCGCCATCGACAATCATGCCGCCAAGGGTGGTGCCATGGCCGCCAATGTATTTAGTCAGCGAGTGCACCACGATATCGGCGCCATGCTCAATGGGTTTACACAAAACGGGCGTAGCCACGGTATTGTCGACCACCAAAGGGATACCATGCGCGTGTGCGATTTTGGCAAAACCCGGTATATCCGCGATATTGCCAGCAGGGTTGCCAATCGACTCGCAATACACCGCTTTGGTGTTGTCATCGATCAGCGCCTCAATCGCACTGGCGTCGTCACTCGCGGCAAAACGCACCTCGATGCCTTGCTCGGGGAGCATGTGGGCAAACAAGGTATAGGTGCCACCATAAAGCTGTGGCGTGGCGACGATGTTGTCACCGGCCTTGGCAAGTGTTTGAATCGCATAGGTGATGGCGGCTGCACCGGCACTGACGCAAAGCCCCGCGATACCCCCCTCTAATGCCGCCACGCGTTGTTCCAACACGTCGTTGGTCGGGTTCATGATCCGTGAGTAGATATTGCCTGGCACATCGAGGTTAAATAGATCAGCGCCGTGTTGGGCATTATCAAACTCGTAAGCGACGGTTTGATAGATAGGTGTCGCCACCGATTTGGTGGTGGGGTCGGTCTGGTAGCCGTGATGAATCGAGAGGGTTTCGTCTTTCATGGCAATTCCTTTGCGTTGTTGGGTCGCGTCAGTGCGACCTTCAATAGTAATAATATTATCAATGCAACAGCAAGCATTCGCTGACGCTTTAGCTTAAAAAAAAACGAGCAGCGGTTGCCGTGACACGACAAATCGATACGGAAACAAAAAAGCCGTACCCTGAGGTACGGCTTGGTGCTCGGTGATTTAACCGGTATTACGTAGGCCGGCGGCAATCCCCGCGATGGAAATCATCAAGGCATCGTCGAGTGATTGGTCCGGATCCTCTTGCTGACGCGTGCGGTATAACAGTTCGGCTTGTAGCATGTTGAGCGGCTCGACATAAATATTACGTAAGCGAATCGCTTCAGCCCCCCACGGGTTTTGCTCCATCAGGTTATCGCTGTTTTCCACCGCCAGCACCACTTGGATATCTTGGCGTAATTGCTCACGCAAGGATTCACCTAGCGGCCAGAGGCTTTCATCGACCAAGCGCTGATCATAGTACTTGGCAATGTCTAGGTTGGTTTTGGTAAACACCATTTCCAGCATCCCGAGACGGGTGGAGAAAAACGGCCATTCGCGGCACATTTCTTCCAGCTGGGCTTTGTGGCCCTTTGCAATGGCGTGATCGATTGCTTGTCCAGCCCCCAGCCAAGCCGGTAGCAATAAACGGTTTTGACTCCAGGCGAAAATCCAAGGAATCGCGCGCAAGCTTTCCACACCGCCGTTGGGGTTGCGTTTAGAAGGGCGCGATCCCAGTGGTAGTTTGCCTAATTCAAGCTCAGGGGTGGTGGAGCGGAAGTAAGGGACAAACTGCTCATGCCCACGCACTACATCACGGTAGGCTTGGCAGGAGATGTCACTCAAGGTGTCCATCAGCTGTCGCCATTCCTGCTTAGGCTCCGGCGGTGGCAGCAAGTTCGCTTCCAAAATCGCGCTGGTATACAGGTTTAAGCTGTTAACGGCGACACCAGGCAGCCCCAATTTAAAGCGGATCATCTCGCCTTGTTCGGTCACGCGTAGGCCACCTTTTAGGCTGCGAGGTGGCTGTGAGAGCAAGGCGGCGTGGGCAGGGGCACCTCCCCGGCCAACCGTCCCGCCACGGCCATGGAAAAGGGTGAGATTAACCCCTTGTTCATCACACAAATTGACCAAGGCTTCCATGGCGCGATATTGCGCCCAACCCGCGGACATGACTCCAGCATCTTTGGCGGAGTCCGAGTAACCGATCATCACCATTTGAACGTTCTGGGTGAAGCCACGGTACCAATCAATGGCCAGCAGCTCACCAATCACCGCCTCGGCATTGTTCAGATCGTCCAGGGTTTCGAATAATGGACACACATCCATGCGGAATGGACAGCCAGCTTCTTTTAGCAATAAATGCACGGCCAGCACGTCGGAAGCGGTGCGAGCCATCGAAATGACATAGGCACCCAAGGCTTCGCGCGGCTGTTCGGCAATTACTCGACAGGTGTCGATCACTTCTTGTACCTCAGGCGAGGGTGACCAATCACGTGGCAACAACGGACGCTTAGACGCCAGCTCGCGAGTCAGGAAGGCTTGCTTGTCTTGCTCGCTCCATTGGGCGTAATCGCCCATCCCCAAATAACGGGTTACTTCTGAGAGCACATCGGCATGGCGGGTACTTTCTTGGCGAATATCGAGCTTGATCAGGTGCACGCCAAAGCATTGCACGCAGCGAAGTAGGTCAAGCAACTTGCCGTCGGCAATAATGCCCATGCCACATTGATGGAGAGACTGGTAACACGCCAGTAATGGTTGCCACAATTGCTGGGTGTCGGTCAGGATACCTTGTGATGAGGCGCGTTCGCCTTTCAGTTTGGCATCCAAGTAGTTCAAGGTGTGGGTCAGCTGACTGCGCATGGTTTTGAGGATGGCGCGATACGGTTCGTGCGCCTCGCCGGCCATCTCACGCACAGTGTCATCACACTGTGTCATTGACAGTTCACTGATCAAATCCTGCACATCGCGCAAATACAAATCCGCTGCTTTCCAGCGTGATAACAGCATCACTTCACGGGTAACCTCGCTGGTAACATACGGGTTACCGTCGCGGTCGCCGCCCATCCAAGAGGAAATTTGTACCGGTTTGGCATCAATGGGTAAGTTGATATCGAGATGGCTTTCAAGCTGCTGATCAAATTGGCGTAAAAACGCCGGTACTGCTTGCCACAGTGAATTTTCAATCACCGCGAAGCCCCATTTGGCTTCATCAAGTGGGGTAGGTCGCTCTTGGCGGATCACATCGGTGTGCCATGCTTGTGCAATCAACTGCTCAAGACGTTTCTCTGTTTTGGCACGCTCTGCCGCCCCCAAATGTTCACTGAGCTCTAACTTCGATAAGCACTTATTAATCTGCACCAAGTTATGAATGGTGGTGCGGCGTGCGATTTCGGTCGGGTGAGCGGTCAGGACTAACTCAATTTTTAAATCGGCGATCGCTTGTTGCGCGTCATTGGCATTTATTTCACCTTGGCTGACACGGCGGAGTAAATCGTCGATAGCGTCCGGGCTGCACTCCAACGCGTCGCATTGACGCGAGACGGTGTGATATTGCTCGGCGATATTAGTCAGATTCAAAAATTGGCTAAAGGCGCGGGCGACCGGAAGCAGTTGGTCAGCCGGCAAGTTTTGCAGCACGGTTTTCAGCTTAGCATGATCGTCCTGATTGCCAGCGGCAGCCGATTTTGAGAGCTGACGAATTTCCTCAACTTTTTCTAAGAGTGCTGGACCATGGGCATCTTGGATGGTGTTACCCAGCAGACGGCCAAGCATACTGACATTGCTTTTCAAGGCAGAGTACTTTTCGTTCATAGCGTATCCATTCTGTAACAAAGTTACATCCTACTGTGACTGTAAAGAACCAATCTAGCGAATATTGCGCGATCGGGTCAACTTAACCGCAAATTAGCGCGAAAACTGGCCACCGGATTTGATGCTTATCATAGCACCACCCTAAAAGCTGAAAAAAAGTTTCAGCTTTTAGGGCTGCCAATCGCGAGAGGCACTCTCCATGCCTGCCATATCGCGATATTCTCGCGAATCGCGATAGGGTAACTTGCATGATTAGATAGAATTATTGCTCTATTATGAATGAATAGACATAAAAAGTGACTTTTTACGCTTTTAGGGCTTGACGGCCAAACGGGAATGCGATAAAAAATAACCATTCACTATTTATGAATAAAAATATTTTTGAGAGTTGACCCATGATGCCACTCGCCACCAAATACAACGCCCTTTCTGCTCGACGACGCTAGCCTGCCTTGCGTGGCTATTGGCTACGCCCTCGATACTCTGCTGCCCCGCAGCACACCGTAAACACCCATAAAGAGAGACACCCATGACACGTAACACCATTATTGTCGGTGCCAGTGGCTACACAGGAGCCGAGCTTGTCGCCCTTGTCCATCGCCATCCGCAACTGCACTTGGCCGGTTTATATGTCTCGGCAGGCAGTGAAGGCGCCAACCGCCCCGTGAGCGCGTTGCACGGCCAATTGCGTGGTGTAGTGGATATGCCACTGATGCCTTTGACCTCGCCACAGGATGTGGCCAAGCAAGCCGATGTGGTGTTTTTAGCCACTGCGCATGCGGTTAGTCATGAATTGGCGCCGATTTTTCTGGCTCAAGGTTGCGTGGTGTTTGATTTGTCGGGGGCGTATCGGGTCAATCAAGCGGATTTTTATCCTACCCATTACGGCTTTTCGCACCAGTCACCGGCATGGCTGGCGCAAGCCGTGTATGGCTTGGCGGAGTGGCAACAGGAAGCATTATCTGCAGCGCAGCTGGTAGCCGTGCCGGGATGTTACCCGACCGCCAGCCAATTAGCGCTCAAACCCGTGCTGGATGCAGGCTTGTTGGATAAACAAATGTGGCCGGTGATCAATGCCACCAGTGGCGTAACGGGCGCGGGGCGCAAAGCGAGCCTGACCAATAGTTTTTGTGAAGTGAGCCTGAATGCCTATGGGGTGTTTTCTCATCGTCATCAGCCAGAGATTGCCGCACACCTAGATACGCCGGTGATTTTCACACCACACCTTGGCAGTTACAAACGGGGCATTCTTGCCACCATTACCGCCAAATTAGCGCCAGGTGCTAGTGAGGCCGAGGTGGGGCAGGTACTGAACCAAGCTTATCAAGATGCGCCGCTGGTACGGGTACTTCCTGCCGGTGAGGTGGCCAAGCTGCAAGCGGTGCAACATACCGGCTTTTGCGATATTGGCTATCAGGTCGCGGATGGGCATCTGATCCTTACCAGTGCGATCGATAACTTACTTAAAGGCGCGGCCAGCCAAGCCGTGCAGTGTTTAAACCTTAAGTTTGGCTTTGCCGAAACCACAGCGATTGTCTAGGAGAAACGGATGAAAACGCCATTAGTGATTAAATTAGGCGGCGCAGCACTGAGCTGCAGCGAGACCCTCGCCAAGGTTTTCGGCGCGATGAACACCTATCGCAGTGAGGCTGAGCGGCCGCTAGTGCTGGTGCACGGTGGCGGCTATTTGGTCGATGATCTACTTAAAAAGCTCAGTCTCACCAGTGTAAAAAAACAAGGCTTACGGGTCACGCCAGTCGACCAGATTGATTATGTCACCGGTGCCCTCGCCGGCACGGCCAATAAGCTGCTGTTAGCTGAGGCGCGTAAGGCGAAGATTAAAAGCTGCGGCTTGAGCTTGGCCGATGGTGGCTTGTGTCAGGTCAGCCAGCTGGACCCTGAACTGGGGGCAGTGGGGGAAGCCAGCGCCGGTGATCCGAGTCTGCTGCAAGCGGTACTGGCCGCGGATTGTGTTCCTATTATTAGCTCGATTGGCATCAGTGACCAAGGTGAGCTGATGAACGTCAATGCCGACCAAGCGGCGGTAGCGGTCGCAACCACTCTCGGGGCGGAGCTGGTATTGCTGTCGGATGTCAGCGGCGTATTAGACGGCAAAGGACACTTGCTGCCTTGCCTGACCGAGTTAGATGCGCAGCACTTAATGGAAAAAGGGGTGATCACCGATGGCATGGTGGTCAAGGTCAACGCGGCGTTTGCCGCTGCCCGTGAACTGGGTAAACCGGTTGAGATTGCCACCTGGCGTTACCCAGAAAAACTCACGCAATTATTCGATGGCCAGCAAATCGGCACCCGGTTTAGCGCCAGTTAATTAGACGTATAACGACGCGACGAAACCGTCGATTTAGGATTTAAGGAGAGCAAGATGAGCAAGGTAAATAAAGTTGTACTGGCCTATTCGGGTGGATTGGATACTTCGGCCATCATTCCATGGCTAAAAGAAAACTATGACTGTGAAGTGGTGGCCTTTGTCGCTGACGTGGGTCAAGGCGAACAAGAGCTCGAAGGCATTGAGCAAAAAGCACTTGCCTCGGGGGCATCACAGTGTTTTATCGCCGATCTGAAACACGAAATGGTGGCGGATTATATTTACCCCAGCCTGAAAACCGGTGCGGTGTATGAAGGCAAGTATCTACTGGGCACCTCGATGGCACGTCCTATCATTGCCAAAGCGCAGGTCGAATGTGCCCTTGAGGTCGGGGCGGATGCACTTTGCCACGGCTGTACCGGCAAGGGGAACGATCAAGTCCGTTTTGAGAGCACATTCTCCGCGCTGGCGCCGCAACTGAAAGTGATTGCGCCGTGGCGGGAGTGGGATCTTACCAGTCGTGAAGCCTTGCTCGATTACTTGGCCGCCCGTGACATTCCTTGTACGGCGAGCCTTGAGAAAATTTATTCACGTGATGCCAATGCTTGGCACGTTTCGACCGAAGGTGGTGTCCTGGAAGATACTTGGACCGCGGCCAATCAAGATTGCTGGGTATGGACAGTGGCACCGGAAGAGGCGCCCAATACGCCTGAGTTTGTCACCTTGGGAGTACAAAGCGGGGAAGTGGTCTCGGTCGATGGTGAGTCCATGTCGCCTTATGACGTGCTGACGCTGCTGAACGACAAAGGCGCCCAACATGGCGTGGGACGGATTGATATTGTTGAGAACCGTTTGGTGGGGATGAAATCCCGCGGCTGCTATGAAACCCCGGGTGGCACCATCATCATGGAAGCGCTGCGTGGCGTTGAACAACTGGTGCTGGATAAAGAGAGTTATCAGTTCCGTGAGGAGCTCGGTTTAAAAGCGTCTCACCTGATTTATGATGGGCGTTGGTTTACGCCGCTTTGCCAGTCGATTGTTGCCGCGGCTAATTCCCTTGCCGCATCGGTAACGGGCGAGGTGGTGATCAAACTCTATAAAGGGCAAGCGACTGTGGTACAAAAACGCTCGACCAATAGCCTGTACTCGGAAGACTTTGCCACCTTTGGTGATGATGATGTCTACGATCACAGCCATGCCGAAGGTTTTATCCGTTTGTATTCGCTGTCGAGCCGGATTCGGACGCTGAACAAACAAAAACAATCCTAATTAAAAAAGCATCGTGAGCAGTAAGGAGAGACAGCATGGCATTATGGGGCGGACGCTTTAGTCAGGCAGCAGACAAACGGTTTCAAGCGTTTAACGATTCACTGCGCTTTGACTATCGCTTAGCAGAGCAAGACATTGTGGGCTCCATTGCTTGGTCCAAAGCCTTGCGTTCGGTGGGCGTGCTGAGTGATGACGAGCAACAGCAATTGGAGCTCGCGCTCAATGAGCTCAAGCTGTCGGTGATGGAAAACCCGAAGCAAATCTTACGCTCAGAGGCCGAAGACATTCACAGCTGGGTTGAGCAGCAACTGATCGACAAAGTTGGGGATTTGGGCAAAAAGCTGCACACCGGACGCTCGCGCAACGATCAGGTCGCTACGGATCTCAAGCTCTGGTGTCGCCAACAAGGCCAGCAAATCTTGCTGTCTCTCGACAAGCTTCAGCAGCAGCTGGTGGATGTGGCCAGCCAACACCATGATACCGTGCTGCCCGGCTACACCCACTTGCAGCGTGCGCAGCCAGTGACCTTTGCCCATTGGTGTTTGGCCTATCTGGAGATGTTTGAGCGCGACACCACCCGCTTACAAGATGCGCTTAATCGTCTTGATACCTGTCCGTTAGGATCTGGGGCGCTGGCAGGCACGGCGTATCCGATTGATCGCGATGCCTTGGCACAACAACTGGGCTTTGAACGGGCCACCCGTAACAGCCTTGACTCAGTCTCGGATCGAGATCATGTGATGGAAATGCTGTCTGCGGCGTCGATATCAATGCTGCATTTATCACGGATGGCCGAAGATATGATCTTCTATAACTCGGGCGAATCCGGGTTTATCGAGCTGGCCGATACGGTGACATCAGGCTCATCGTTGATGCCACAAAAGAAAAACCCTGATGCGTTAGAGCTTATCCGCGGCAAAACCGGCCGCGTCTATGGCACCTTGTCGGCGATGATGATGACGGTGAAAGCCTTACCACTGGCCTATAACAAGGACATGCAAGAAGACAAGGAAGGGCTCTTCGATGCCATGGACACGTGGCATGATTGCTTGGATATGGCCGCGTTGTGTTTTGAAGGTATCACCATTCACAAAGACAAAACCTTGCAGGCGGCGCAGCAAGGTCATGCCAACGCCACCGAGCTCGCGGATTATTTGGTGAGCAAAGGGATCCCGTTCCGTGAAGCGCACCACATAGTGGGCGTGGCGGTGGTGTCTGCCATTGAGCAAGGTTGTGGACTGGAAGATTTACCGCTTGCCACCTTGCAGCAATTCTCACCGGTGATTGAAGACGATGTGTATGCCATGCTCACGATCGAATCCTGCTTGGCCCAACGTCGGGCGCTGGGTGGCGTGGCACCTGAACAGGTCAGCTTTGCCATTCAAGAGGCGCAAAAGCGTTTAGATAAGCGCTTTACCCCCAAAGTCACTGTGCGATCGGCAAGGCTCACCGACCTCGATACCATCGAAGGCATGGTGGTGTATTGGGCGAAATTGGGGGAGAACTTACCTCGTGATCGCCATGAATTGGTGCGTAATATCGGCCTATTTGCGGTATCCGAGCACCAAGGGGATCTCACCGGCTGCGGCTCGCTCTATATTTACGACTCAGGGCTGGCAGAAATTCGCTCCTTAGGGGTTGAAGCAGGCTGGCAGCGCCAAGGTCACGGTACGGCGCTGATGATGCACTTGATTAAAAAAGCCAAGCAAATGGCGATTGAGCAAGTCTTTGTCCTCACCCGGGTGCCCGAGTTTTTCACTCAATTGGGCTTTACCCCGGTGTCGAAATCGCAACTGCCTGAGAAAGTGATGAAAGATTGTGAAATCTGTCCGCGCTTCCACGCCTGTGACGAAGTGGCACTGACCTATAACATTGCCGGGCCAGCCACGATCTCGACCTTCTCTACGTTGGAGTAGGGTGATCTATTGCCTGACGATATCAGCGTCGTCGTTATCCCTCCTTAAGGCTGCGTGCTGACTAAGTCGCAGCTTTTTTGTGTCCTCGTCATAAAAAGTTCATCAAAATTAGCTGCTTACAAATTGTTACATTGTACGGTTTGTCACAGAAGCGTCACGCGCAATGACCATCATGCCCGCGTTTTCTCGTTAATAATGGAGATTTTGTGGTGAAGACAATCCTTACGGCCGCGGTGGCCTCAGCCTTATTAGCGGCAACTGCACACGCGGCAGTGCCTCAGCAAAACGATGTCTGGTATCAAGACGCGCAAGCGGCATTGGCGGCCGCTAAAGCTAACCCACCTATCACGGGCAAAGCCAAAAATGTGATCCTCTTTGTCGGCGACGGCATGAGCGTGGGGACAATCACCGCGGCGCGGATTTATCAGGGGCAGCAGCAAGGACAAACTGGTGAGGAAAACCGCCTTGGCATGGAAAGCCTGCCGCATGTTGCGCTAGCCAAAACCTATAACACCGACATGCAAACCCCTGACTCGGCCGGGACCGCGACGGCGATGGTCACTGGGGTGAAAACCAAAGCCGGGATCATCAGTGTTGACGATAACGTTCAGCGTGGTTTTTGCAGCACCGCAAAAGGTAACGAAGCGAAAACCCTATTTGAAATGGCGGGCGAGAAGGGCAAAGCATTAGGGTTAATCTCAACCGCCCGTTTAACCCACGCCACCCCGGCCACTACCTACGCGCACAGTGCGGATCGCAATTGGGAGAACGATAGCAAGTTACCCAACATTGCCAAAAACCAAGGCTGTACTGATATCGCCAGCCAATTTGTCGACTTTGATGCTGGGGAGGGTTTTCAGGTGGCGTTCGGCGGTGGACGGCGTGAATTTATTCCTGCCGATAGCGTCGATCCTGAGGGCAAAAAGGGCAAGCGTAAAGATGGACGCAACCTGATTAAGGCATGGCAAACCCGTCACCCTGATGGTCAATACATTTTCGATAAATCCGGTTTTGATTCCATCGATCCTGCGACCACATCACGCGTGTTTGGTTTGTTTGAAAGTAGCCACATGAAATATGAAGCGGATCGCCGTGAAAGCCAAGATGAGCCATCATTGGCGGAAATGACCAGCAAGGCGATTGATATGCTCAGCCGCAACAAAGACGGCTATGTAATGATGGTGGAAGCCGGACGTATCGACCATGCTCACCATGCGGGTAACGCCGCGCGAGCGTTAGAAGATACGCTGGCTTACGATGATGCCATCAAAGTGGCCTTAGAGAAAACCAACCCAGAAGACACTCTGGTTATCGTTACCGCGGACCACGCTCACACCATGGTGATGAACGGCTATGCGGAGCGGGGCAATCCCATTCTCGGCCTGTCACGTCAAAAAGGGCGCTTGAATCAAGATGATTTTGGTAAAACCTATACCACGATTACTTATGGCAACGGCCCGGGTGCGGTGAAAGGTGAGCGTGAAAACTTGCAAGAAGGGCAGGTGCGTAAGCTGGATTACAAACAGCAATCCTTGATTAAGCTCGGTTCGGAAACCCACTCCGGTGAAGATGTGGCCATCATGGCGCGTGGTCCAATGGCGTGGTTGTTCCAAGGGGCCGTGGAGCAAAACTACATTTTCCACGTGATTAACGAAGCCACGGATCTGGCTGATTAATCGTCTGGTGTGTCTGATGACCCGCGCTCCGGTGCGGGTTTTTTATTGTGCCGAAACGGATAAATCACCACATGCAGGGTGAGTAGCACACTGGCACTGCCGGCGGCGAATAACAATGCAATTGACTCCACTTGCCGTGGCGTGTCGGCATAGCCCCACCACCAGAGTGGCCAAAGTAGCGCGCACATGGCGGCCAGTTGTTTCATACAACGGGTACAGCGTCCCAGTTTTTGTTGCCAAATCGCGGACTGACAGTATTTGCAAGCCATGCGCTTTCTCTTGGTTGGTAATGGCGATAGCTTATTGTGGCGCAGTGGGCTGCCGGATACAAAAAAGCCCTCCAACGAGGAGGGCAAAAGGTAAGCAAGTGCTTGGGGAAGCAACAGGCAGCGCCTGTAAAGCGCCGAGTGTCGGCGAAAAGGGCAGTGGATTAGCAGCCTGGGCCGCAGTCCATGCAGTGTTTGATCATTTCAGGGCCGAGTTTGAGCTTGGCATTCACATCCCGCAATGCGGTACGTACCCCCTCCTCAATCACTGGGTGATAGAAGGGCATATCTAGCATTTGCGAAATGGTCATTTGGTTTTGATGTGCCCATGCCAACAAGTGGGCCAAGTGTTCGGCGTTCGGTCCTATCATTTCGGCGCCAAGGAAACGGCCTGTGCCTTGTTCGGCATAAACGTGTAACAAGCCTTTGTTACGCAGCATTACTCGTGAGCGGCCTTGGTTTTCAAACGACACCACGCCGGTTTCGAAGCAGCCACAGGGGCCGAGACGGTCGGTAATCGCTTTGTAGCTTTCGCCCACCATTGCGATTTGTGGGTCGGAGAAAACTGCAGAGAGCTTGCTACGGCGCAATCCGGCACGGATATCTTTGCCGCGTCCGGCGTTGTCACCGGCGATACGCGCTTGGTCAGCCGCTTCGTGCAGCAACGGAATTTGGTTACTGGCGTCACCGGCAATAAAAATGTGCGGTGCCGTGGTTTGCAGGGTGTAACTATCGGCAACTGGCACGCCGCGGGCATCCACTTTGATGCTGGTCGCATCGAGGTTTAGCTTGTCGACATTGGGGCGACGACCGGTGGCGGCAACTACATAGTCGACCCAGCGCAGTTGGCTTTCGTCCTCTTTATCACGATAACGGATTTGTACCTTATCGCCTTCACGCACCATCTCTTCCACCTTGGCATCGGCGTCGAGATAAAACTCCTCACTGAAGGTTTTATCCGCATAGGCCATGATGTCCGGATCGGTCAGCGGGCCTACTTGGCCGCCGACGCCAAACATGGTCATCTCGACCCCGAGGCGATGCAGTGCTTGTCCTAGCTCAAGGCCAATCACGCCCGGGCCAAATACCGCAACCGAGTCAGGCAGATCGTCCCATTCAAAAATATCATCATTGACCACTAAACGATCACCAAGGTGATCCCAAGCAGACGGCCAGCTTGGGCGCGAACCTGTCGCGATCACGATGCGATCAGCGTGGATAGTGGTGTGATCGTCGACCATTAAGGTGTGGTCATCCACAAAGCGCGCATAGCCATCAATTTTGTCTTGAGCGGGAATGTCATCGACACTTTCCAGTACAAAGCCGACAAAACGGTCACGCTCGCGTTTCACCCGATCCATCACCTCACGGCCATTAATTTCCGTGGTGCCGCCGGGGTACACACCGAAGCCAGGCGCTTTGTCGATATGATGCGCCGCCTCAGCCGCCGCAATTAACAGTTTAGAAGGCATGCAGCCAACTCGCGCACACGTGGTGCCATAGGGACCGCCTTCAATCATCACCACGTTATCCGTATGTGCTTTGGCTGCGCGATAAGCACCGAGTCCGGCAGTTCCGCCACCAATCACAGCCACATCAACCGTTAATGTTTTCATTGCTTTCTCCTGGGAAAATAACGGGCGGCAAAGAGGCCGCCCAAACAGCGGATTACTGATTTAGATAGGTGTCGAGCTCTTCACTGCCACCGATATGACGGCCACCGATAAATACTTGTGGCACGGTGGCGCGACCGCTCACCGCACGCAAAGAAACCGTGGTGGCGTCTTTACCGAGGATGATTTCTTCAAACTGAAGGCCTTCATCGATCAGGGCTTGTTTGGCCTTGGCACAGAATGGGCAGCCTGGCTTACTAAACACGGTGATCGAGTCTTGCAGTTTGTGCTCAGGGGCGATGTAGCCCAGCATGGTGTCGGCATCAGAGACCTTGAACGGGTCGCCTGGTTCGTTGGGTTCGATAAACATTTTCTCGACCACACCGTTTTTCACCAGCATGCTGTAGCGCCATGAGCGTTTGCCAAAGCCAAGATCGTTTTTGTCGACCAGCATTCCCATGCCATCAGTGAACTCGCCATTGCCGTCAGGCAGGACATGAATGTTGTCAGCGTCTTGGTCGGCTTTCCATGCATTCATCACAAAGGTATCGTTGACGGACACACAGACAATGTCATCGACGCCGTACTGTTGGAACACCGGATACAGCTCGTTATAGCGTGGCAGGTGCGAGGATGAACAGGTTGGGGTAAATGCACCTGGCAAGCTGAATACAATCACGGTTTTGTTGGCAAAAATGTCATCGGTGGTGACGTCTTTCCATTGATCGCCTTCGCGAGTACGGAAAGTAACTTGTGGTACTGGCTGACCTTCTTTTGTTGCTGTCATGGTGATGTCCTTTTTATTCAAGTATTGATTCAAGTGAATGGGCGAGTGCTTCGCCGCGTTTTGATGGGATCAGTATTACCGATTGCAATTGATAGCTCTAATCGCTTAATGCTATGGTTTTGATAGTTATCCTCTATAGAAGAGACAAAGATGAACATTCGTGACTTGGAGTACTTGGTCGCCTTGGCCGAACATCGACATTTTCGTAAAGCGGCCGAAGCCTGCTTTGTTAGCCAGCCGACCTTAAGCGGGCAAATTCGCAAGTTGGAAGATGAGCTGGGTGTGAGTTTGTTAGAGCGAACCAGCCGTCGTGTGTTGTTCACCGATGCCGGTATGAGGTTAGTACAACAGGCACGTAACGTCTTGCGGGAGGTCACAATTTTGACCGAATTGGCCAGTGAGCAAGGGGAAAGTATGACCGGCCCTTTGCATATCGGTCTGATCCCTACGGTCGGGCCTTACCTGCTGCCTAAAATTATCCCGCTACTGCGTGATCGTTTCCCTGAGCTGGAGCTGTTTATTCACGAAGGACAGACGCAGCAGTTAGTGCAGCAACTGGAAGAGGGCAAACTCGATTGCATCATTTTGGCCTCTGTAGAAGAAACCCAGCATTTAAAAGAGCTCCCACTTTACAGTGAGCCGATGTTGCTCGCGGTTAATGAAAAGCATCGCCTCGCCGATTGTGCCGAGGTGGCGTTAGATGTATTGCAAGGCGAAACCTTGTTAATGCTCGGCGATGGCCATTGCTTACGTGACCAAGCGATGGGTTTTTGCTTTAAAGTGGGCGCGCGCGAAGATCAGCGCTTTCGTGCCACTAGCTTAGAGACCTTGCGCAACATGGTTGCGGCGGGGAGTGGGATCACCTTGTTGCCTCAATTGTCCGTGCCTGCTGATAAGCGAGATGGTGTGGTGTATATTCCGACGACCTCGCCGACCCCGTCGCGACAAATCACCCTCGACTACCGTCCTGGCTCGCCATTACGTGGCCGTTATGAGCAGTTGGCTGATGCCATCCATGAACAAATGACGGCCGTGATGAATGATCGAACTCGTCACTAGAGCGGCGCGTGACGCGTAGATAAAAAGACGCCCGCATCGTGAATGCGGGCGTCTTGATTTTATGCGGCTATTGACGATGTAACAGAGTTAAAACAGCGACTCTGTGCCTGACTCATAAATGTTGCCATCTGATTGCGATGACACATACTCGGTTGGCTCGGTGCCTTTTATAAAGTACTCGAACATCGAAGTATGATCGGTTTTTCTGGTTAACAGCCCTGTTTCGCGGTCAATGCGCACTTTGACGATCCCCGGTGGCACGGTTTTATTCTGCTCAGGTACGTCCGCGAGTGCATGCTGCATAAAATCAATCCATGCTGGCTCCGCCGTTTTGGCCCCCGACTCCGCGCCGCGGATAGGCTGACGCTCGTCGCCTAAGTTTGCATTACGGGTCGTGCGACCCAGTTTACGGGAGTGATCATCAAAGCCCACCCACACAGTGGTCACAATCCCTGGGCCATAGCCGGTGTACCAGGTATCTTTGGAGTCATTGGTGGTCCCCGTTTTTCCGCCAATATCGCGTCGCTTGAGCGCTTGTGCGCGCCAGCCCGTGCCATTCCAGCCTGTCCCGTAGCGCCAATCACCGCCGCCCCAGATGTTGCTTTGCATCATTTCACGTACCAAAAATGCATTTTGCTCATCAATGACTTGTTTGGCATGACGCTGTGTGGTGGTGTCGTTGTTCTCTAGCAAATTCTGCTCATTAAACGGATCGGCCTGTTCTGCTTTTTGTTCGCAGTTATCACAAATGATGGGTGGATTGGCGCGATATATTTCCTCGCCAAAGGGGGTTTCGACCCGATCAATGATAAAGGGCTCCATAAAATAGCCGCCATTGGCAAACACGCTAAAGCCCTGTGCCATCTCAACCGGCGTCAAGCTTCCCGCACCAAGCGCAATGGCTTCTGCACGCGGTAAATCATCTCGTTTAAAGCCAAAGCGGGTGAGGTAATCGAGAGCGTCATCCAATCCCACCCGACGCAGAACACGTACGGCCATGACGTTTTTCGACTGTGCCAGACCCAGTCGCGCCCGCAGTGGCCCTTCATAACGTGGTGGCGAGTTTTTCGGCCGCCATGCCACGCCTTGACTGCGATCCCAGCGATTAATGGGGGCGTCGTTAATCAGGGTGGCGAGTGTCATGCCCTCATTCACTGCCGCGGAATAAATAAACGGCTTGATGCTCGAGCCCACCTGACGTACTGACTGTGTGGCACGGTTAAATTTGCTATGGACAAAATTAAATCCGCCCACCAGTGCTTTGATTGCTCCGGTTGAGGGGGACATGGAAACCAGCGCGGTATTGGTCGCCGGGACTTGGGCTAAATGCCAGCTGTTATCCACTTGGCGAATAAACACTTGTTGGCCACTGGCAAGGAATTCATCAGCGCGTTGAGGGGCCGGACCTTGACGGCTATCGGTGATATAAGGGCGCGCCCAGTCAAGTCCTTCCCAAGGCAGTTCGATTTCACGGCCATTGGGTCCGACAACCTGCGCCGATTTAGCTTGGACATCAATCACGACGGCGGGCTCTAGCGGACCGTAGCTGGGTTGCTTGGCCAAGTGATCAACGATGCGCTGGTGTTGCCAACGTTGGCTAGGGGCTTGCCATAGCGTGGCAACTGGCCCACGGAACCCATGGCGACGGTCGTAGGCGAGAACGTTTTCTACTGCCGCCTCATTTGCGGCGCGTTGCATATCGGCATCGACGCTGGTGAAAATACGCACACCCGAGGTATAAGCGTCTTCGCCAAACTGCTCAACGGCCCATGCGCGTGCCATTTCTGCTACATAGGGTGCGGACAGTTCAATTTCAGCTCCATGATAGCGGGCTACGATCGGCTCGTTCTTCGCTTGTTGGTACTCGGCGTTGGAAATATATCCCTCTTTAAGCATGCGCCCCAGCACCACATTCCGGCGATCGGTGGCGCGCGACAGCGAATACAAAGGGTTCATGGTGGAGGGGGCTTTGGGTAATCCGACAATCACCGCCATCTCACTCAAGGTCAGTTGATCGAGGGTTTTGCCAAAGTACACCTGGGCAGCAGCGCCAACCCCGTAAGCACGATAGCCTAAGAATACTTTGTTGAAATAGAGTTCAAGGATCTCTTCTTTATTCAACAGCTGTTCGATATGCACGGCGATAAAAATTTCTTTTATCTTGCGCATAATACGTTTTTCGTTAGAGAGGAAGAAGTTCCTTGCCAACTGCTGCGTGATAGTACTGGCCCCTTGCTTGGCCGTACCTGACATCGCCACCACCACCGCGGCGCGGACAATGCCGATAGGATCAATCCCTGGGTGTTGGTAAAAGCGACTGTCTTCTGTGGCAATCAATGCATCAATCATAGGCTGAGGGATGTCCTCGAGCATGACTGGGATACGACGCTTTTCACCGAACTGGGAGATCAACTCACCATCGGCGCTATAGACCTGCATCGGAGTCTGCAGTTCGACACTTTTTAGTGTCGCTACATCGGGGAGGTCAGGTTTTACATACAGGTAAAACCCAAAGATTGTAGTGACTCCAAGCACTGTGCAAACCAGTGCAAAGATAAGCAAACGCTTTATGAACTTCACCTGAGATTTCCCGTTCTGTTGCCGTTGAGCCGTTCAATAATCATACGTGAGTAGTATAAAGGCACCAGCATTAAAAATAACCCGTGATGAGGCCAGTTTTGTAAATACTGACTTCACGCTGACGTTGGGAGCCTAACACGAAATGATGCGAAGTTCGGCAGTTTTAGGTATCGATATCGGCCGAGATATCATTCACGCCATTGTGGTTCGTGCACATCGACAAGGTATTCAGGTGGCAGGCCATCATCGGGTGCCGTATCGCGCGACTGACGATCTCTGTGTCCCGCTTACCGAGATAAAAAAACGATTACTCGCGTGTTTACCTTGGTATCAGCGCCTACACATCTCTGTGGTGGTGGGGGTCGATGAAGAGGCTGTGATCACCAAGCAAATGACGGCGCCACTGATTGACGACGAGATTGAGCAAGAAGCTTTGATCGGCCAAAAGCTGAGTGCCGCCCTCAATATGGACATGGATACATTATATTACGACTTTGCGGTTATGAGCGGCGTTACTGTTCAGCCGGGACAAGTCTGTTATCAAGTGGTGGCATGCCGGCGTCATGCGCTCACTCCGGCCCTAGACGCGCTCAAGCGGGTCGGGTTATCGCCTACGGTGGCAGACATCAACAGCCAAGCGTTAGTCGGCGTTTATCAAGCACTCCGCCCTGTTGCGCAGGCGAACCACTGGCCATTGTGGCTGCACTATCACAGCGGCTTGCTGACTGCGATTCGTCTTTATCCTGATGGGCAAGTTTATCAGCATCGCTGCCGTTTGGGGGAGGGAGAGCGCTATGAACACCGCGAGTCAGCGGCCAACGCCTTGGTGCAGCAGCACTTTGATCAGGCTTGTCATCGAGCGCGTGAGCATAATCGACTCTTGCCCCTGAGCACGGTTTGGATTAGCGGCGCTTGGCCGGCCACGCTAGCGTCTGAGCACCTTACCATCACGCGATTCAATCCAGTGGCGATGTTGGATCAAACGGCGCCGAACATCAGCGATGATGCGTCTATTGCCTTGGGGTTAGCGCTGCGGGGAGAATATTCATGCGTATAAATCTACTCCCTTGGCGAGAAAAAGCGCGCCGCGCGCAGCGTCAAACGTTTATGGTCCATAGTGGTTTGGTACTGCTGGGTGTGGTGCTGATGGTCAGTGCCGTGAACGCGGTCCAGCAGCACTGGCTGACTGAGCAGCAGGCACGTAATCAACAATTAACCGCGGGGATGAACGATTTTCGTGCCACCTTACAAACCTTTAAGCGCGAAGATAAAAAGCGTGAAGCGCTGCAATCGCGCTTACAACTGGTCAACGCCTTACAGCAACAGCGCAATAATGTCACCGCATTGCTGAATTTCATTCCAACCGTGATGCCTGAAGGGGCGTATTTAAGTCGTTTGGCGCAGCAACAGGGGCGTGTCACGGTCGAAGGCTGGGTCACATCCAATGCGGAGATGGCAAGTTTATTGGCAGCGTTAGAGCAAAGTGCGTTGGCCACCGACGTTGATATTGACACTGTGATCACTGAATCAGGTTCGCAACGCGCCAACAAACGTTTCACTTTAAGCTTTCGTTTGACCGACTACGTCACACCGCAGTTACCCAAGCCCCAAGGCGTGCAGTCATGATTAGCGCTTTTGCATGGGATTGGCAAAAACTCCCCAGTGCGCCACTCGCCACCCGCGCTATCGTTTGGGCGGTGGGCGCGATTGCGCTATCGATGCTCGCAGCCCTGATGATTTTGTTGCCCAACCAAGAGGCGTTGGAGGCAGCGACTCAGCGCGAAGCACAACTCAAAGCCGAGTATCGGTTGTTGGCCAATCGCGTCGCCGCTCTGCCCGATGTGGAGGCACAAATGCGCGCGTTAAATCAGCAATATGCCACCTTGATTGCCCAACTGCCGGAAGAAGAAGAGCTTTCGGGATTACTCGCCGGGGTTAATGAAGTTGGGATCCGTCATCAGTTAGGTTTCAACACACTGAAGTGGCAGCCAAGAAAGCATGGTAGTTGGCTCGATGCGATCCCGATGACGGTTGTCTTGACCGGGGATTATGCCTCTATTGGTGCATTTAGCGCGGATATTGCCGCCATGACTCGCTTGGTGTCGCTGCAAGATTTTGTCTTAACCCGTACTGAGGACGATGACATTCATGCGCCCTTGCTGCTGTCTGTGTCGGCGACCACATATCGCTATACCGGTGAAGGTATTGCCACTGATAAGGAGTTCGTCCAGTGAAGCGTCTTTTGGTGTTGTTATTTGGGTTGAGCTTGGTGGGCTGTGATAGATACCACAGTGATATCGAACAGTTTATGCAACAAACTCAAGCCAGTGCGCAAGTCAATGCCACCCGCATCCCCCCTTCGCCGAATTACCAATCGATAGCCTTTGTCACCGATCAGCGGGATCCCTTTGTGCTACCCGCAATCAATGTTGGTGGACAGGCTTCAACGGGCGACTGTTGGCAGCCCAATTTACAACGGCCTTTAGAGCCGCTTGAGCAATTTCCACTGGCAAGCCTTGCCATGAAAGGCAGCTTAACCAAAGGCGCACAGCAACAAGCCTTAATTGCCCGTCCTGATGGCACCATCACTCAAGTCAGTGAAGGTGCGCATTTAGGCGAAAACCGTGGCCGTGTGGTGGCCGTGAATGCAAATCAGATCGCGATTGAAGAAGCCCTGCTGGATGGGTTGGGGTGTTGGCAGCTTCGCACTGTCACCTTGTCGATGGAAGCAACTTTGCCGTAGTTAGGATACCAATATGATAATACGCCCTTACCTTTCCCGCACGTTTACGCCAAGCGTTCGCTCAGTCTGGCTCATATTATTGACACTGATACTAAGCGTTGGCTCGGCGCAGGTTGCCGCAAAGAGTACGCTGACCGATATCGCGGTGAAGCGCCTCGACAATGGTGATGCTAGCGTCTCGCTGACGTTTTCTGACGCCGCGGTAGCGGCTGACTTTCGCCAACCGACGCCTCAGCAAGTCATGCTACGTTTGCCGAATGTGCAGCTTAAACCGGCACTGCTGGCGGTCCTCGATACTCGCCGTCGTCAGACGCCCGTGACTGAGATTGAAACTTTTCAGGCACCTGAACGTGCCCGCATCGTAATGCGTGCTGAGCAGGCTGTGGATTTTGATTATCAGCAGCAAGGAAAAGTATTGACCATCCGCGTGTCTGCGGCCAGAAAAGCGCCTTCCGCGACCGCCTTAGCGCAAAAAGGGGCGGCGATCTCGATTAACTTTCAAGACATTCCCGTCCGTACCGTGCTGCAACTGATTGCCGAGCAGAATGATTTTAACCTGGTGACCTCGGACTCGGTGCAAGGCAATATCACCATGCGCATTGATGGTGTGCCTTGGCAAGATGTATTGGATGTGATTTTGCGCGTAAAGGGGCTGGATAAACGCCAACGGGGGCAAGTGATGCTCGTTGCCCCTCGCCGAGAGCTCATGGCACAAGAAAAGCAAGCGCTCGAAATGCGTCAGCAAGCGGACGCCTTACTGCCACTGAGCTCAGAAGTGCTCACGGTGAACTATGCCAAAGCGAGCGATATCGCCGCACTGATTAAAGGACAAGGCGAAGGGGTCAGTTTACTGTCGCCCAGAGGGGCGGTATCGCTTGATGAGCGAACCAATGCGTTGATCATTAAAGATAATCAAAAGAATCTAGCCCGCATTCGCACCTTGGTTCGTCACTTGGATGTGCCCGTTAAGCAAGTCGAAATTGAGGCACGTATTGTGACGGTCGAGCAAGGTTCAGTGGACGAATTAGGCGTGCGTTGGGGGCTGTTGAATCGAAATGGCTCAACCACGGTTGGCCCGTCTGTGGAAGGTAACTTGATGTGGGATAGCAATGTCACCGGGCAAGGACCTGAAAGTTTAAACGATGCGGCGACAGACGGCGCAAATATTGGCGACTTCCTCAGCGTGAACCTGGCCGCTGCTAACCCCTCGGCCTCGAGCATGGCCTTGCAAGTGGCGAAGCTTGGCAATGATCTTCTGCTCGACTTGGAGCTATCTGCGCTTGAAAGCGAAAGGAAAGCAGAAGTGGTATCGAGCCCCCGACTTATCACCACCAATAAAAAAGCGGCCTATATTGAACAAGGGACTGAGCTACCTTACCTTGAGGCGTCCTCAAGCGGTGCGGTGGCGGTGTCTTTTAAAAAAGCAGTGCTAAGTTTATCGGTGACCCCACAAATCACGCCCAACAATACGCTGGTTTTGGATTTAAAATTAACCCAAGACATGCCCGAAAAAGCCGTGGTGGCCGGGAAAGGCGAAGCGATGTCGATCAGTACCAAGCGCATTAATACCCAAGTGCTGGCGGAAAATGGTGAAACCGTGGTCTTAGGGGGGATCTTTCAGCAAACCATGATCAATAAAGAGACCCAAGTGCCGCTGCTGGGGGATATTCCCTTGGTTGGCAACTTGTTCAAGCACCAATTAAAAGACCATGCAAAACGCGAACTTCTGATCTTTGTGACCCCTAAAATCGTCACAGACTAGGTTAGGTGTTGCCAAAGGGGTCACTGTCCTGAGATAATTTTTAATCTGATCACGAAATATCTGTGAGGAATTGGCGCCTCGGGCTTTTTTCATTAAGCCTGCGGGCGGTGTTGTCTTATTTAACCGCGCGTAAAATTGCTTAAAATGGCTGAAAAACGAAACATCTTTTTGGTAGGCCCTATGGGGGCTGGTAAAAGCACAATTGGTCGTCATCTCGCTCAGCAACTTCATATGGAATTCTATGATTCTGATTCAGTGATTGAAGATCGTACTGGAGCAGACATTGCATGGGTATTTGACGTTGAGGGTGAAGAAGGTTTCCGTAAACGCGAAGAAAACGTGATAAACGACCTCACTGAAGAGCAAGGTATCGTTCTCGCGACTGGCGGTGGCTCGATCATGAGCAAAGAAAGCCGCAACCGTCTCTCTGCTCGTGGTGTTGTGGTGTATTTAGAAACCACCATCGAGAAGCAGCTGGCACGCACCCAACGCGATAAGAAACGACCATTATTACAAACTGACCAACCACGTGAAGTGCTTGAGTCGTTAGCGGAAGAGCGTAATCCTCTTTATCAAGAAATTGCTGATTATGTTGTACGTACTGACGATCAAAGTGCCAAAGTGGTGGCCAATCAAATCATGGCTCTGTTAGAGCAGCAATAACCAAACACAGGACCCGACCATGGAACGGATAGACGTTAACCTAGGGGCACGTAGCTACCCTATCTCGATCGGTGAAGGGCTGTTAGCTGATGCTAGCCTATTTGGGAGCGTCCATTCGCGTCGGGTTGCTGTCATCAGCAACGAGACAGTGATGCCGTTATACGGCGACGCACTGGTCTCAACCTTAAAACAGGCAGGCGCGGCGGATGTCGCTCGCTTGAGCCTACCCGATGGTGAGGCTTACAAGTCTTTAGAGACATTTAACACCATTAACACCTTCCTATTAGAAAACAATTACAACCGTGATGTGGTACTCGTTGCACTGGGTGGCGGTGTGATTGGTGACATCGTTGGCTTTGCCAGCGCCTGTTATCAGCGCGGGGTAGACTTTATCCAAGTGCCCACCACATTACTGGCGCAGGWGGACTCGTCGGTTGGTGGCAAAACCGCCATTAATCATCCACTGGGTAAAAACATGATTGGGGCTTTCTATCAGCCTCAAGCGGTCGTGATTGATACGCAGGTGCTTAGCTCTTTACCGCGTCGTGAATTTGCCGCGGGCATGGCCGAAGTGATTAAGTATGGCATTATTGCCGACGCGCCTTTCTTTGCTTGGCTCGATAGCGAAATGGCTGCACTGACAGCGCTCTCGCCGGATGCGCTACGTTATGCGATTCGCCGCTGTTGCCAGATAAAAGCCGATGTGGTCGCACAAGATGAAACCGAGGCGGGTGTCCGTGCACTCTTAAACTTGGGTCATACGTTTGGCCATGCCATTGAGGCAGAAATGGGATACGGCAACTGGCTGCACGGTGAAGCGGTCTCAGCAGGGACGGTGTTGGCGGCTAAAACGGCACAGCAACACGGTCTGATTGAGCCAAAAACTGTGTCACGCATCACTGCCTTGCTGGAAAGTGCTGATCTTCCCATACAGGCACCCAGTGAGATGAACTACGATGCTTTTATTAAGCACATGATGCGTGATAAAAAAGTGCTTTCAGGACAGTTGCGCCTGGTTTTGCCGACAGCGATAGGCCAGGCTCAAGTGGTTGCAGATGTGCCCCATCAGTGTATTGCTGATGTGATTGATGCCGGTTAACCATTGAATGCATGACAGACACTTTTGATACCTTAACCTTGGATCTGGAAAGCCAAACCCAGCTCCTTTCTCGACTGCAATTTATTACCCGCTTTAGTGCCAACTTGATCCAAGTGACTGGGCCTGAGGGGGCGGGTAAAACCTGGCTCAGTGAGCGCTATATGGAGCAGTGGGCAGATGCCCATGTTCATGCATTATTGGCGTGCCACACCGCCCAGAGCGATGCACAGCGCCGCGCTATCTTGCTGCGGCAAATTGTTAAAGATGGGGTGTTTAACGAAGCCGACCCGCTCATTGATAGTCTCACCATGATGCTCGATGGTGGTGGGTGTGATGCCTTATTGGTGATTGATGATGCGCATCGTTTGACCCCCGGCTTGTTGTCAGAGTTGTGGGCCTTGGTACAACACGCCCAGCACCAAGCCAATTGGCGTATCAATGTGGTGCTTTTCTCGCTACCTGGAAAGTTGAACAAGTGGCTAGGCCAGGTGTCTTACGGGCACGAGCAAAAACCCCTGGAGCTCGAAATCTCTCCCCTCAACGAGGGAGAAGCTGAGATGTTTATTGATGTGCTGGCGGTCACCCAGCGCATCGGTGGCGAGAAAAAGAAACAGTGGTTAGCCAAACTTGCCAATCAAACCGTTTACCCCGGCACCATTATGGGAAAGGACAATCAGGAGACAGGCGCTGTGAGTAAAGATAAGAAAAAGCCCGCTAAAAACAACAAACCCTTCTTAATGCTGCTCCTTGCGGTGGTATTGATGATCGTCGGCGCGGGGGTGATTTGGTGGGTATTTCCAAGCCAGCAAGGTGACGCTGCGTCAGAGGCGGTGCTTCCTGAAGGGCTCAAGAATTTAGATGATTTGCTCAGTGAACAAGAGGAGCAAGCGATCACTGATCCGCAAACCGCGACCCAAACAGGCACACAACCTAGTGCGTCTAACGCGGATGCGGGGAGCGAGACGATGACGTCGCCATCAGCCGATAATGGTGCGGTAACGGAAGATCAGGCGACCCTACCAGACGATATTAATGGTGAAGGGCTGACTGTTGGGCGCAGTGATGAAGGGCAGCGAGTCGTGGTACCGGATGATGTGGTCGATGCCATTATTGATGAGCAAGATGCTGGCGGGGACGGCACCGACGCGGTGGATGAGCCATTAGCTAGCGAAATCAGTGAGGCGGTGCCCGCACCAGCCGCTCCGCAAGCGTCAACGAGCGATACTGTTCAAGACGAACAAACAGCGAGTGAGGACCAGGCATCCACATCGGCTAATGGTGAGCAAGACGCCCGTGAGCAAGGAGCACTGCCGATCGTCCCACAAGCACTGCTCAATGTCTCAGCACAACGCTATGCGCTGCAACTGGCTGCGTTACAGTCACGCGCCGACGCGGTGGCGCTTATTGAAAACTATCAATTGGCTGATCGCGTACAGGTGTATCAAACACAGCGAAACAACGCGACCTGGTACATGGTCTTGCTGGGTGATTATGCCAGTGTGACCGAGGCACGTCGTGCTGAGCTCAACTTGGCGGATAATGTTCGTGCGTTGCAGCCTTTTGTGAAATCATTTAGTCAGATCCACCGCGAAATTAACCGAGCGAATGGCCAGTAAAATCCGCTGATTGATGAAGCAAAATAGGGTACAATCCGCCCCTTTTCAGACCGCAGAGATAGACTAGGGGCAATGAGAAAGCATCGTGCGTTTCTAAAGTGGGCAGGTGGTAAATACTCACTGGTCGATGATATTCGCCGTCATCTTCCCGAGGGGAACACACTGATAGAGCCTTTTGTCGGTGCCGGTTCGGTGTTTCTCAATACCGATTATGACCACTATATCTTAGCGGACATCAACCCTGATCTGATCAATTTGTACAACATTATAAAGCAAACGCCCTCGCGGTTTGTGACGGATGCGCGCGCGTTTTTTTGCCAAGAATATAACCAAAAAGAGCGCTATTTGGATGTGCGCCGTGAGTTTAATCTCACCACGGATCCCTACCTGCGCTCGTTGTTTTTTCTCTACATGAATCGCCACGGTTTCAATGGTTTGTGCCGTTATAACAAAAAAGGCGGCTTTAATGTGCCGTTTGGATCTTATAAAAAACCTTACTTTCCAGAAAAAGAGCTGGCGATTTTTGCTGAAAAAGCGCAACGGGCAGAGTTTGTTTGTGAGGGGTATGCAGAAAGCTTTGCCCGAGCGAGCAAAGGCGATGTGATTTACTGTGATCCTCCCTACGCACCGTTAACCGCGACGGCAAACTTTACCACTTATGCCACCAATGGCTTCACGCTCGATGATCAAGCCTTGTTGGCCGAGCATGCCGAGCAAGCTTCTGTGAGTCAGGGGATCCCGGTTCTTATTTCCAATCATGACACACCGTACACCCGCCGCTTATACCGCGGCGCGTCATTTAATGTGGTGAAAGTGAAACGTACCATCAGCCGTAATGGCCAAGGTCGCAATAAAGTGGACGAATTACTGGCATTGTTCGCACCGCAATCCTCGACCCCATAAGCGCTCTGGCGGGTGTTGTCGCTTGCCGACATTAGGTCACGAGGCTGACTAGTGCTAGCAAGACGGCGATAAATACACCGATCATGACCACACCGGTGATGATATACGCCGCCGGCGAATCATGGCCAAAATCTCTTTCGCGATTTTGTTGCGATTGGACGCCAAATAATGCTGCGATGACGCTCTTCATTACGTCAAAAAGTCTAGGTTTATTGTCCATGCTGCCTCCTTTTTTGGCGCCTTTATTTACTCTAGTCAAGCCCCCAAGACTTGTCAGTGTTAGCGATGATAAAACCGCGAACGGGTAAGACTTCATGGCTAAGATCGGGTAGAATTGCGGCAACTTTTTGGTAATTGAGGCGACCGCACTATGAAGGATTTTTTGATTGCGCCATCGATTTTATCTGCCGATTTTGCGCGACTAGGTGAAGAAGTGGAAAACGTGCTCGCCGCGGGTGCGGATGTGGTTCACTTCGATGTGATGGACAATCACTATGTGCCTAACTTAACCTTTGGTGCGCCTGTTTGTCAGGCGTTGCGAGACTATGGCATTACCGCCCCGATAGACGTCCACTTAATGGTTAAGCCGGTTGATCGGATTATTCCTGATTTTGCTAAAGCCGGTGCGAGTATGGTGACGTTTCATGCCGAGGCCAGCGAGCATATCGATCGCACGTTACAACTGATCAAAGAGCATGACATGAAGGCGGGCCTGGTCTTTAACCCAGCGACCCCATTACACCATCTTGATTATGTGATGGATAAGTTGGATATGATCTTGCTGATGTCGGTCAACCCAGGGTTCGGTGGTCAGTCATTTATCCCTACTACGCTCGATAAACTGCGGGCAGTGCGTGAGCGTATTGATTCCAGTGGTCGAGATATTCGCCTTGAAATCGACGGCGGGGTAAAAGCCAACAATATTGCTGACGTTGCGGCGGCCGGCGCGGATATGTTTGTCGCGGGCTCCGCCATTTTTGGGCAGCCTGATTACAAAGCAGCCATTGATGAAATGCGTGCTGAACTCGCAAAAGTAGAAAGGTAACGAAGTAGTATGAGCCTGCGTTATATTGCATTTGATTTAGATGGCACCTTGGTAGATAGCGTGCCAGATTTGACCCAAGCGTTACAGATGATGCTGGCAGACTTGGACAGACCCACGGTGAGCGTGGCCGAGGTGACCGGCTGGATTGGCAACGGTGCCGATATCATGATCCGTCGCGCCTTGTCGCGTGCCCACGCGCACGACCCCGATTTAGACCCTTCGCTGGTGGCACAGGCCCGAGAGCGCTTCAATTTCCATTATGAAAACAATGGGCACGAAAAGACGGTACTGTACCCTGGGGTGGTAGACACCTTGAATCAATTACACCAGCAAGGCTATCAACTGGGAGTGGTCACCAATAAGCCTTACGCCTTTGTGCCGGCGATTTTAGCGGATTTAGGCCTAGCCGAATTATTTACCGATGTGATTGGCGGCGACAGTTTGTCGACCAGTAAGCCCGATCCTGAAGGCCTACACCTGTTGCGCGACAAGCACGGGTTAACCAATGCCCAGATGTTGATGGTCGGCGATTCAAAAAATGATATCTTGGCGGCACACAATGCGGGTTTAGCTTCTGTGGGGCTGACTTATGGCTACAACTATGGTGAGCCGATCAGTGACAGCCGACCTACCTATATCTTGGACAACTTTAGTGAGTTAGTTTCTGTGGTTGCCAACCACCCCGTATAACGCGTTTAATAAGTCAATAAGACCGCCCCCACGGGCAATATGTAAAGGAATCAAATCATCATGAGTCAATCTTCAAAACCCATTGTATTGAGTGGTGTGCAGCCCTCTGGCGAGCTAAGTATTGGTAACTATCTGGGTGCGTTGCGTCAGTGGGAACAGATGCAAGATGATTATGACTGCCAATATTGCGTGGTGGATTTGCATGCGATTACCGTTCATCAGGATGCCGACGCGTTGCGCGAAGCCACGCTTGATGCCCTAGCGCTGTGCTTGGCGGTGGGGGTGAGCCCAGAAAAAAGTAACCTGTTTGTGCAATCGCACGTGCCTGAACACGCGCAACTAAGCTGGGTACTTAACTGCTACACCCAAATGGGTGAGTTAAACCGGATGACCCAGTTTAAAGACAAGTCGCAACGCCATGCTGAAAACATCAATGCGGGACTGTTCGGCTATCCGGTGTTGATGGCGGCGGACATCTTGTTGTACCAAACCAATCAGGTTCCGGTTGGCCATGACCAAAAACAACACCTGGAGTTGGCGCGTGATGTGGCGACTCGCTTTAACAACCGTTATGGCGATGTATTTGTGCTCCCAGAGCCTTATACGCCTGACGTCAATGCCCGGGTCATGAGCCTGCAAGACCCGACCAAAAAAATGTCGAAGTCGGACGATAATCGCAACAATGTGATTGGCTTGTTGGAAGATCCAAAAGCGATCGCAAAAAAAATTAAACGCGCGGTCACTGACTCTGAAGAGCCACCGCGCGTACGTTTCGATATTGCGCAAAAACCTGGGGTGTCTAATCTGCTTGGGTTACTGTCAGGGGCCACGGGTGAGTCGATTGACGCGCTCGAGCAGGCTTACGAAGGCAAGATGTATGGTCACTTGAAAAAAGACACCGCAGAAGCCGTGGTTGCCATGCTTGAGCCGTTACAGGCGCGTTATCATGAGTACCGTGCCGATCGCGCATTGCTTGATAGCGTGATGAAAAAGGGCGCTGAGCACGCTTCAGCGCGGGCGCAGGAGACACTACGTAAAGTCTATGACGCGGTAGGTTTTGTTCCTCGCGTATAGCGGGCTACTCAAACGCCACAAAAGCAGCGGGTGAAAGCTCGCTGCTTTTTTTTAACAATACTGAACGCGCTTCTCACTTCTAATTACTTCATCAATAATCGCTGATTCCGGTGCGATTCATATCACGTCATATCTTGTACCTATCATGAATAATACACTCGATTTTAGAGTAAACACTCAATTACGTGAAGGAACAGGTATGAAAAAGCCAATGATGTGGTCACCGCTTGCGCTGGTAATGGCGGGGATTGCACTGCCCGCGGCGGCGAAAGCGCCACTGACCGAGAGCTACCAATGTGGGGTAACCACCCCAACCCCCATCCATGCCATTCAAGGTGATGGCGCGCGGAGCCCGCTCGTCCCTGATGGTAAATACAGCTCAGACAAGACGTATGCCGTTCAGGGCGTGGTGACGGCGGTCACCCAAGGCTTATATAAAGGGGTCTGGATTCAAGATCCTCAAGGTGATGGCAACCCTGCCACATCAGACGGTTTGTTTGTCTATTTGCGCGATGCCCAACAATTGGATTTGGCCCCCGGCGATACGCTTTGCGCCAGCGGTAAAGTCAAAGAATATTATGGCCATACTCAGCTAGGTGTCACGGATGGACAGGTAGCAAAGGGGGCTTACCAAGGTGATGTGCTACCCACTGCCATCCGTGTGGGGGCAGAGGAGAGCCTTTATCAGGCACTGGAGCGCTATGAAGGCATGAAGGTGACCATGGACGCTGACAGTGAATTGGTGATCACCCGTAACTTTGGTTTTGACTACGACGCGTTCCGCAACAACATGGTGTTAACGCATCAGGCGCCTTTGTATAAACCGACACAATTGTATCCTGCTTTAACACCAGGTGCTGAGGCGCTGGCAGAGAAAAATGCCCAAAATCAGCTCTACATTGAGACCGATAATAAAGCGAAAGATGGCGAGATCCCCTATTTCCCTGGCCTTGATGCTGAGCAAGGCTATTTGCGGATTGGCGATCGTATCGAGCGGTTAAGCGGTGTGCTTGGCTATAGCTACGGCCAATATCGCTTGGTGGCGACTAACACGATTACCGCCGGGGACATTGTGCATCGCAATGACCGTCAAGCGGCGCCAAAGACAGTAACAGGCACAGATATTAAGGTCGCGAGTTTTAATGTGCTTAACTACTTTACCAGCGCCAGTGCCGTGGGGGGACCACTCAATGTGACCTGCGAGGATCAGGCGGATGCCGATGCAAATCGAGGTTGTAACCGCGGGGCGAAAACCGCCGCGGAGTTTGAGCTGCAACGCTCGAAAATCGTGAATGCGTTGACCGCGATGGATGCCGATATTGTCGGGTTGATGGAGATTGAAAACAACGGCTTTGCAGCGGGCAGTGCCATTGATGATCTGGTGACTCAACTCAACGCCCAGTTTGCTGACCCCCGTGATCACTACCAATTTGTTGAACCGAGTGAGGCGGAGAAAAATCAAGGCGCTTACTTTGGCTCTGATGCCATCATGGTGGGCATGATTTATCGTCCGGCGACAGTGGCATTAGCGGGCAATGCCCAGGCTATCCCTATGCCCGAGCAGCATATCAGTGGCGAAAGCCCAGACGGAGAAACCAAGACACTCGATAAATACCAGCGTGATAGCTTACTCCAACGTTTTATGATTAATGATCAACCTCTGAGTGTGGTGGTGAATCACTTTAAATCAAAAGGGTCTGGCTGTTATGAGGATTGGGTCGCGGGCGAGTTTGATAGCGAAACCGCTGATCTACAAGGACGGTGTAATGAATTTCGCGTCTCGGCGGCCGTGGCATTACGAGACCGATTAAACACCGTGGATGGCGATGTATTGATCTTGGGAGACTTGAACGCGTATGCGCAAGAAGATCCTGTTCGAGTGCTGACGGACTATCAGCGTACCGAGGGGCAACGCGATATCCTCACCGCCGCGGGCACCGAAATTCGTGGGGTGCCGATGCATGCGACCGGCCAACCCGTGGAGTACGGATTGGGGTATACCAATTTGGCCACTGACTGGTTAGGGGACAAAGCCTATTCGTATTCGTTCTCGGGTGAGCTAGGCGCTTTGGATCATGCCCTTGCGAATGCCAGCTTGGCGAGCAAAGTGGTTGGTGTGGAAGAGTGGCACATTAACTCGGTCGAAAGCACCTTGTTCGAATATAGCCGCAAATATACCGGTGATTTGGTGAAATCGAACAACGCGTTTTCATCCTCTGACCACGACCCTGTTTTGATCTCGCTTGACTACCCAGAGCCTGTGGTGCCTGTCTCTGTGACCGTGAACAATCGCAGCATTTTACCCATTGTACCGCTGCTTAATGGGCAAAAAAGCCCGGCACATGCGTGGATGAAATGGCGCTCGGTGCGTGAATTTGATCAACGCTCACCTTTGGTCCAATCCTTGGATTTAAAGCGTGACGATCGTATCACGGTGTCGGTGAAAGCCTTGGGGCTGTTCCCCGTTTATTGTGGTAGCGCGCCTGCCGAGGAGCCAATGACAGTGAAATACACAGGTTTTCGTTGCCAGCTAACCCAAGCGCTTTGATACGAGTAATCCCTTACTCGCACTAGGATGACGCTTTATAAGCACTGTGTTAGCATCATGCCGGTTTTTAATCGCATGGCCGAGCACAGTGCTTCTTATCATCGATAACTACGATTCTTTCACCTATAACTTGTATCAATATTTTTGTGAGCTGGGTGTGTCTGTTTGCGTCAAGCGCAACGATGCAATCAGTTTGGCGGAGATAGAAGCGATGGCGCCGTCGCATATTGTGATTTCACCAGGGCCATGTACTCCCGATGAAGCCGGAATTTCATTGGCGGTGATCAAGCATTTTGCCGGTACCATTCCCATTTTAGGGGTGTGTTTGGGCTATCAAGCGCTGGCGCAAGTATTTGGTGCTAAGGTGATACGCGCGAACACCGTGATGCATGGTAAAACCTCCCCCGTCAATCATGCTGAGCAGGGGGTGTTTGCCGGTTTACCGAGCCCGCTTACCGTTACCCGTTATCATTCATTATTGGTGGAAAAGCACAGCTTACCCGCTTGTTTGACGATCACGGCTACCACCATTGAGGCGGATGGGCGTGAGATCATTATGGGCTTAAAGCACCAGCAACTCGCGGTGGAAGGGGTTCAATTCCACCCAGAAAGTATTCTTACCCAAGGCGGGCACACCATATTGGCGAACTTTTTGCGACAATCTTGCGAGCAGGCTGACGACGCCCGATAAGATCATTGGGTAAAGGACGCCGACTCTGCGTGATGCGCGCATTACAGTAATTATTGCAAAAAATCGAGATGACGATCACTAATTTTACATTTCGCTATTTTTAACTGCTTTATCAGTGGCTGCAACCTTATGCAGCTAAGTGTTTTTGTCCCTTCAATCTTGCCTATTGGGCATCATAGCCTTGCTCGCTCTTCGCTTCTTTATGCTCACAGTTTATGCATAACTATTGCCATAAACTGCATGAGATTTGTTACCCTGCTGAAAACAAAACATAATCTGCTATTGCTGCGGTTAAAATAATGTAAATACTATGCATCATAGATAAAACACAGAAGGATTGAGTGATGACAATGGAGCACAAAGTAGAACGTAAACTCTTCGACGAAGTCATGGTGCCATGTTACAACCCAATGCCAATGATCCCAGATCACGGCAAAGGGTCACGCATCTGGGATCAGGAAGGTCGAGAGTATATCGATTTTGCCGGTGGTATTGCGGTGAGCTGTTTGGGGCATTGTCATCCGGTGATGGTAGATGCATTGACCGAGCAAGCACAAAAACTGTGGCACTTGAGCAATGTGATGACCAACGCGCCCGCGTTGCGCCTCGCAAAACGCCTCACCGAACTGTCCTTCGCCGACCGCGTGTTTTACGCAAACTCAGGCGCCGAGGCGAACGAAGCCGCACTGAAACTGGCACGTCGCTGGGCAAAAGAAGAGCACGGCGAGCACAAAAGCGAAATCATTGCGTTCACCAAAGGGTTTCACGGCCGTACTTTCTTTACCGTGACAGTGGGCGGCCAGCCTGCCTATTCCGACGGTTTTGGTCYTAAGCCTGGCGATGTCACCCACCTTCCTTACAACGATATTGCAGCGTTGGCTGACCATATTTCCGATCGCACCTGTGCGGTGATGATGGAGCCATTGCAAGGCGAGGGCGGCATTGTGCCCCCGGAAGCTGGCTTTTTGCAGGCAGTGCGCGAGCTATGTGACAAGCACAATGCCCTGTTGATTTTCGATGAAGTTCAAACGGGCAATGGCCGTACCGGCACCTTTTACGCTTATCAAGAATCAGGGGTCGAACCGGACATTCTGGCGACAGCGAAATCACTCGGCGGCGGGATCCCTATTGGTGCCATGCTCACCACCGAACGTCTCGCAGCACATATGAAACCTGGCGTTCACGGCTCTACCTATGGCGGCAACCCATTGGCGTGTGCCGTCGCAGAGGCGGTGGTCAATGAAGTGACCAAGCCTGAAGTGCTAGAAGGGGTCATTGAGCGCGAGCAATGGTTCCGTGACGGTTTAGAGGCGATTAACGAAAAATATGGCCTGTTCAGCGAAATCCGTGGTAAAGGCCTGTTATTGGGCGCTGCGCTGAATAAAGACTGGGAAGGCCATGCGCGAGATATTCTGGTCGCCGCGGGTGAAGAAGGTTTATTGGTGCTGGTCGCTGGCCCCAACGTTGTCCGTTTTACCCCCTCATTGGTGATTACCAAAGCCGATATTGAAGAAGGGATGGCACGCCTAGAGCGCGCAATTGCGAAGGTCGTTGCAGGATAAGCGACCTCACCACACTCGGAGGGATTTGAGATGTTAGTTATTCGGCCTATCCGTGCATCAGATTTTGATGCACTGATGTTGTGTGCGGAAGCCTCCGGCCATGGGTTTACCTCATTGCCGGTGGATGCCGATTTGCTCCAAGGGCGAATTGATAATTCGCTGGAAAGCTTTGCCAAAAAGGTGACTGAACCAGGCCCGGAAGGGTATTTGATGGTCGCTGAAGATTTAGAAACCGGCGAAATTGCCGGGACGACTGGGATTGAAGCGGCGATTGGCCTCGATAATCCATTTTACAGTTATCATCTCACCAAGGTCGTGCATTCATCGCGCAAACTGAATGTACACAACATTGTGGAAGTGTTGACCTTTGGTAACAACTACACGGGCGCGACCGAGATTTGCACCCTGTTTATGCGCCCCGAGTTTCGTGGCGGCTTAAATGGCAAGCTTTTGTCGAAGTGCCGATTTTTAATGTTGGCGCAATTCCCCGAGCGTTTTGCTGACGTTGTGTTTGCAGAAATGCGTGGCGTGTCGGATGACGATGGCAACTCGCCGTTTTGGCAATGGTTAAAGGATAACTTCTTTAACATTGACTTCACGTTGGCTGACTACCTCACCGGGATTGGAGCCAAGGGCTTTATTGCCGACTTGATGCCAAAATTACCCATTTACGTGAGTTTACTCAGTGAAGAAGCACGTGCCGTCATTGGGCAAGTGCATCCAAATACCCGTCCAGCACTGCGCTTGTTGGAAAAAGAGGGCTTTTCTTGTCGCGGTTATGTCGACATCTTTGATGCTGGCCCAACGGTGGAGTGTTTGCGCCACAATATCGAATCCGTACGACACTCCTTTACAGCCACCGCGAGCTTACGAGAGCACAGCAGCGCGCAAGATTTCTTGATTTCGAACACCGACTTTTCCGGCTTCCGCGCGACGGCAGCCAAAGCGGCGATGGATCACGAAACCAATCAGGTGGTGATCAGCCCAGCAGTGGCAGACGCATTGAATGTAAAAGAAGGCGATCAGCTGCGTTTGATTGCCATGGAGGGATAAGATGACAAAGCAATCAGCAGGCCATCTGATTAACGGTGAATGGATTAAAGGCGAGGGCGAGGTGATGACCTCGCAAAATCCCTTTGATAGTCAGTGTATTTGGCAAGGTGAAGAAGCGACGCGCCCCCAGGTTGAACAAGCGGTTAGCGCCGCACGTGAAGCCTTTCTTCTTTGGCGTAATACTGAATTTGCCGAGCGCCAAGCGCTGGTTGAGCGTTTCGCTGAGGTCGTGAAGGCCAACACCGACGATTTGGCACGCACCATTGCTGAAGAAACGGGAAAGCCGTTTTGGGAGACAAAAACCGAGGTCGGGGCCATGATCGGCAAAGTGGCGATCTCGGTGCGTGCCTACCACGAGAGAACGGGCTCACGCGAAAAAGATGTCAATGGCACGCAAGCTGTGTTGCGCCACCGTCCTCTTGGCGTCATGGCAGTCTTTGGTCCCTACAACTTCCCGGGGCATCTTCCTAATGGCCACATTGTCCCCGCGCTATTGGCGGGCAACAGTGTGGTGTTCAAACCGTCAGAGCTAACGCCAAAGGTCGCGGAAAAAACACTGGGGTATTGGTTAGAGGCGGGGCTGCCGCATGGCCTTATCAATCTGGTACAAGGTGGCCGTAATACCGGCGAGGCTTTAGCACAAGCCCGAGGCATCGACGGACTGCTATTTACCGGTAGCGCCAATACTGGCCATATCCTCCACCGCCAATTCGCCGGTCAGCCTGATAAGATGCTGGCGCTGGAAATGGGGGGGAATAATCCCTTGGTGGTCAGTAACCAGTTCGGTGATCTAGAAGCGACGGTTTATACCATTATTCAGTCGGCTTATCTCAGTGCGGGTCAACGCTGTACCTGTGCGCGCCGTTTGCTATTACCTGAGGGTGAAATGGGCGACAAGATCTTGACGCGTCTGGCGCAGTGGACAAAAACCGTACGTGTAGGCGGTCAGTTTGATGATCCGGCGCCGTTTATGGGGGCGCAGATCTCGGTCGCGGCGGCGGAGGGTATTCTGGCCACACAGCAAAAGTTGGTCGACCTCGGCGCAAAACCCGTGATTGAGTGCGAGCACCTACATGATGCGGTGATCTCACCAGGCATTCTGGATGTGAGCGGCATTCAAGAGTTACCGGATGAAGAGTATTTTGGCCCGCTTCTACAAGTACAGCGTTATCACGATATGGCCGATGCGGTGACCAAAGCCAATGACACCCGTTATGGATTGTCTGCCGGGCTTATCAGTGAAGACGATGGTGAATGGCAATATTTCCTTGACCATATTCGTGCAGGGATTGTTAACCGCAACCGTCAATTGACGGGCGCTAGCGGTGATGCGCCATTTGGTGGGCCGGGTGCCTCAGGGAACTTACGCCCGAGTGCTTACTATGCAGCGGACTATTGCGCCTATCCGATGGCGTCAATGGAAGGGGAGCAGGTGGTACTGCCCGAAACGTTCGCCCCCGGTATACCGACTCAACAGGACTAAGGAGAGCAACATGGACAGTGGCCAAGCGTTATTCGACAAACTGTGGCAGGACTACATCAACCGTCTGTGCCCATCGGCACATAAGGTGCATGCCTTATTAGAGGAAGGGCAACCTTTGATCAATGATCATATTGCCTTACGGACATTTGGTTTGGCTAAGGTTGGGCTAAAGGTACTTGCGCGTCCATTTCTCGCCTTGGGGTATCAGCAAAAAGGTGACTATACCTTTGAAGCGAAAAAGCTCAATGCTTGTCATTTTGAGCACCCCGATCCTCTGATGCCGAAAGTCTTTATCAGTGAGTTGATGGTCGAGCAATGCTCGCCCGCGCTTCAGGCGATTGTTGAGAAGCTGGTGGCACAGGTCGATGAGTCGTCACTCACAGGTAGCGATTTTCTCCATCAGGGTCGTCTATGGGATATTGATTGGGCAACCTATCAAACGCTTGCCGAAGAGAGTGAATATGCGTCTTGGGTCGCTGCACACGGCTATGGCGCCAACCACTTTACCGTGAGTGTAAATCAGCTTAATGCACATGATGATTGCCAATCGGTGAACAACACATTGCGTGACAATGGCTTTGCGATTAACGAGTCAGGTGGGGAAGTCAAAGGTGATGCATCTGTGTATCTGGAGCAATCCTCTACCATGGCGGATCGTGTGCCGGTTGCTTTCTCTGATTGCACGCAAACCATCCCAGGTGGCTTTTACGAGTTTGCTAAGCGGTATGTGTTGCCCAATGGTGATCTCTATCAGGGCTTTGTGGCTGCTTCGGCAGACAAAATTTTTGAAAGCACCCATTAGTGCGTCACGCATTGCTTATCGACATCATGGCAAGAAGGGAGCGTGTGATACGCTCCCTTTTTATTGTCTATTGGACCTCGATGTCGAGCCAAAACGTGTCTGGAATCGCTTGTGTTTCGTTGCTTAAGTGAGGGTTGTCAACTCGGATGACAGTACGCTCACCAATGTTGGCCTTTTCAAAGGTTTCCTTAACTAAAGGCGCATTATTGAAAAACTCAATAAATGATCCGTCTTGGTATGCCGATTCAAAAGCGCCATTTAACATCTCGGCGACGTCAGCGTGCTGCGGAGACACAAACAGGAACATTGGGAAGCGATAGATCAGCATCAGGTGAGGGTCAACTAACAGATTACCGTATTGCGGCCGCTCGGCTAATTCACTAAAAGGCTCAATCAAGGCTCGAGGGAAGAGATCGGCACGGCCTGTGTCAACCACTTTGAAAATGTTTTCAAAGCTCGATATCTCACGTACCCGAAATCCTGCTGACTTGAGCACTTTGACGTCGGCCCAGCCTTGTCCCTGAATCATGGTAAGAGACTGCAAATCACCCGCGCTATTTATCTGAGCGAGTTGGGGCTCAGTGGCTTGGTTGGTAATAAACAGGCGATGGCCGAGTAAACCACGAAACACGGGATAGCGAATGGGGATCAGTTCCGATTCCAGTGTACGGTCGGCACCAAGCCAGTCGACAGTGAGCTTGCCTTGCTTGAGCATCTCCACTTTACGAGACTGAGAGCCAATTTGGCCGTCAAAGGCTTGTAAGGTGACAGATTCTCCCGATTTTTCAGCAAGAAATTCAATCAGCTCAATGGCATAGAGGTCAAGCGCTGAGCCAGCGCGTGGCTCGGGGTGTACAATCGTGGTATTGGATGCGGCATGGACTGAAAACACAGAGAGCGCGAGGGCGGTGAGGGCAGTTATCACTTTTTTCATAAACGACACCTTGTTAATTTAGTGTTAACAATATCGTTTTGAGTTTAGAAGCTATCCGCGTGCTTGCCAGAAAGTGGAGATAAAAAAACCGACGCCAGGGCGTCGGTTGGTGATACAGAGAGCGGCGCAATTAGCGTGTGCCGTATACCACGATGGTTTTACCGTGTGCGGAAATGAGGTTTTGCTCTTCCAGCATTTTTAGAATACGTCCCACGGTTTCACGCGAACAGCCGACAATTTGGCCAATTTCCTGACGGGTGATCTTAATTTGCATACCGTCAGGGTGTGTCATGGCATCTGGCTGCTTCGCCAAGTTCAACAAGGTTTGCGCAATGCGCCCTGTGACGTCCAGGAAGGCGAGATCCCCTACCTTTTGGCTAGTTACCTGCAAACGACGCGCCATTTGTGAAGACAGGCGCATTAAGATGTCAGGGTTAACTTGGATGAGCTGGCGGAACTTCTTAAATGAAATTTCTGCCACTTCACACGGTGATTTAGCGCGAACCCAAGCAGTGCGCTCTTGGTCTTCTTCGAAAAGCCCGAGCTCACCGATGAAGTCACCTTGGTTAAGGTAAGACAGGATCATTTCCTTGCCTTCTTCATCTTTGATCAGTACGGCCACAGACCCTTTCACGATGTAATACAAGGTCTCCGCCTTCTCACCTGCATGGATAAGCGTGCTTTTAGACGGATACTTATGAATATGACAATGTGAAAGGAACCACTCGAGTGTAGGGTCTGTTTGAGGTTTTCCTGGAACCATATAACTTATTTCCTCTGCATGTGTTGCCCGGCAACAACGTCCTATCTTTGTCTGAGGGGTAACCCATCAGATCATTGCACAGAATACGAAGTCTGAACGCGGGCTACAAGCTCACTGTATGTTAACAAGAGTGTATCTTTTTTTGTTGGTGATTTCTTGATTTTGATCTAGGCCAACCGCCTAAAAATCTGGCAAAAACGTGGCTAAGATCACGGCTTGAGAAGTAATACATCATGGATGCGCTACGCCTTAGCCAATCTTGCCTTTTTCTATCAATTGTTGGATCAATGGACGGATAATCAATTCCATCGCAAAGCCCATTTTTCCCCCAGGCACCACTAAGGTGTTATGCCGTGACATAAACGACCCAGTGATCATCTGCAACAGGTAGGGGAAGTCGACATTTTTCATCCCACGAAAGCGGATCACCACAAAACTCTCGTCCAAAGACGGGATCCCTTTGGCATTTAATGGGTTTGAGGTATCTACCGTGGGAACGCGCTGAAAATTGATATGGGTGCGAGAAAATTGCGGAGTGATATAGTGCAAGTAATCATCCATTGAGCGCACAATCGAGTCGGTCACCGCTTCACGAGAGTGACCTCTATCGCGCGTATCGCGGACAAATTTTTGAATCCACTCTAAGTTGACGATGGGCACCATACCTATCAAGAGGTCGACGTGTTGCGCAACATTGACGTCACCGTCGACCACCCCGCCGTGCAATCCTTCGTAAAACAATACATTGGTATTGTCGGCCAAGTCTTGCCATGGTGTGAAGGTACCAGGCATTTGGTTATAGGGCACCGCTTCATCAAAGGTATGTAAATAGCGACGGTATTTTCCCGTGCCTTGGTCGCCATACTCACGAAAAAACTGCTCTAGTCGAGGGAAGTCGTTGGCGGTGGGGCCAAAGTAGCTGATATGCTTGCCTTGTTCACGCGCTTTACGGATCTCCACGTCCATTTCGGGACGAGTAAAACGGTGAAAGCTGTCCCCTTCTAGCCAGGCCGCTTTGATGTTCATCATCTGGAACATCTTACGGAAGGCCTCCGAGGTAGTGGTGGTACCGGCTCCTGACGAACCAGTAACCGCAATAATTGGATGTTTAGCCGACATGACGCGCCCTGTCATTCAGTCTGAATTTGTATCGCGATACGGCGTGTACTGCGATGCTAAGAGCCGAGTGCTGCTTTACGACGAATATCCACTGTCTCGTGCAACTCGGAATACACAATCACGGCGTCTCCGGATTGTAATTGTTGGCGAACATCATCAACTTTTTGTGCAAAGCTGACTTCTTGCTCACCATAATCGGTTCCTTCCCGTAATACAAAGTGCTCAATTAACGCTGTCAGTGTTTCGTCGGGAATCGACTGCCATGGAACCATCATACTACATCACCTTTTATTTATCTCAGGATGGCACGCGAGGGTGCGTGATGCGAATGTTGTGAATTGGCTCGCATTTTACCCGATCATACCAGTAAATGCAGTGGTTCTCTTTGATTCCTTTGATGGCACTAACGTGCCGTCTTGCTCAGTGACTCATGCGGCAAATAAGACGCTAACCAGCCGGGCACCGCTTGCTCAAGCCACAACTGAGGTTGGCGCCAGCTTCCCGTGACAAAACCAACATGGCCGCCATGCTCTGTGAGTTGGTAGTCGATATTGGCGGGTAAGGGGGACGTTGGGATCACCGCGTCGGTCATAAACGGGTCGTCTTTGGCATGAATGATGGCCAGCGGTGTCTTAATGGCATTAAGCACGGAAAGGCCGCTGCAGGCACGGTAATAATGGTGTGCATCGTCAAAGCCATGAAGCGGGGCAGTGACAGTTTGGTCGAACTCAAACAACGTATTGATCGTTGGGCGTTCTCCCGCATGCCACCGGCCGACTTGCTGATGACGGGTCAGCTTTTCAGCAAGGGTTTGTCGCATCGAGCGCAACAAATAGGCTTGATAAACACGGGAAAACCCTTTCTGGATACGCATCGAGCACGCGGCTAGGTCAAGTGGGGGTGACACTGCGCAACCACAGGTCACGATGGGATCATCGTGATAGTCCGCCAGATAACGTACCAGCATGTTTCCCCCTAAGGAAACCCCGACCGCGCCAATTTGACTCTCTGGATAGGTCTCACGCAAATAGGTTAAGAAGGCACGTGCGTCTTGGGTTTCTCCAGAGTGATAGGTCCGCGCGGCACGATTAAGGCGGCCACTGCAGCTGCGAAAGTGCATCACTACGCCGCACCAACCTTGACGTTGGAACGCGGCGAGCAAGCCGTTGGCATACGGGCTGTCGAAACTGCCGGCTAAGCCATGGAATAAAACAACAATCGGCTGCCCAGGTTGCGGTTGATGTGTCCAGGCCAAATCAACAAAATCGCCATCGGGCAGATCAAATTGCTGCCAGCGAGGGGTGAAAAGCGGGGCACGACGCAGAAAGCGAGGCAACAAGGTTTGTAGGTGCGCATTCCGTGCACTGGGAATGGGTCTAAACGGTGTCATCATGGTTACTTCCCTCTTCCTCGGCGGGCGTCACCCTCAGTGATGTATATAGGTTGCGTGCTGATGGTGACAGCTGACGGCAATAGTAGGCGAGAGGAGAGGCGGTATCCGTGAGCCAGGTTTGACGATTTAGGGCCTCGACTAAATCCTGCTGTTGGAATTTTTCTAAGCTGAGCTCAAAGTTAAGCATTTTTTTGTACTGTCCACTGCCGACCCGCGGCTTCAAATCTCGCCGCAGGTGACGATAGGCAATAAGCAAATGCTCCGATCGGCTCAACGCGTGTTTGAGTTGGCTCAGGCTCTCGGGGGCAAGGCCGTAGCCATGTTGCTCAATCCAGGCGAGCAACAAGGCAAGGTTGACGTTACCTTGGTGCTCGTCTTGGAGCTTGAGGCAGGCTTGTTTCACCTCTGGCTTGCCATAATGATGTAAACAAAACTGCCACAGGTCGGCGGGGTTCGCCATCCCAGGGGTTAGCTTTGAGTGAATGTCGCCTCCAGGGCTTCCAGCTCTTCTTGTCGCTCCATCCATTCTTGTTCCACCTCTTCGAGCGTCGATTTGGCATCCGCTTGACGTTGCAATTGCGCCGTGAGTCGCGCTTTGTTATCACTGTGATAAATCTCAGGATCCGCCAACTGGCTTTCCGCGTCACTGATAATGGCAGAGAGTTGTTCTATCTGTGTGTCGAGATTGTCAATTTTTTTCCGCAAAGGCGCCGTTTGCTTGCGTAATTCGGCATCGCGGCGTTTTTGCGCTTTGCGATCCACTTGGGTTTGTTGCGGTGCTGTTTTCTCCGCGGCCGCTTGTTTTTTGCTCTCAGCGCGATCAGCACGCTGTTGATCGGTCAGCCAGCGATGATAATCGTTCAAGTCTCCATCAAAGGGTAGCACTGCGCCATTGTCGACCAAGTACAAGTCATCGGTAGTGGCGCGCAGCAAAAAGCGATCGTGACTGACAATCACCATCGCGCCCTCGTAGGACTGTAAAGCCAGCGTTAATGCTTGGCGCATATCCAGGTCAAGGTGGTTAGTGGGCTCATCGAGTAGCAGTAGGTTCGGTTTTTGCCACACCAGCAAAGCGAGCACCAAGCGGGCTTTTTCGCCTCCAGAAAAGGGACCGATGGGCTCGAGCGCCTTGTCGCCTTGAAAGCCAAACCGGCCGAGAAAATCACGCAAGGTTTGCTCAGCAGTGGTAGGGGCTAACCGGTTTAGGTGCTGAAGTGGCGTATCGTCGATCCGCAACGTATCAAGTTGGTGTTGGGCAAAATAGCCAATTTTCACCCCTTGCGAGTAGGTTAATTCACCGGCCATGGCGGGTAGGCTACCCGCGAGCAGTTTAATCAGGGTTGATTTACCCGCACCATTGCGCCCCAGTAAGCCAATGCGCGCCCCCGGCACCAGGTTAAGGCGAATGTTTTCAATAATGGGGGTCTTATCATAACCAGCCGCCACCTTGTCCATCATCAAAATCGGTGTGGGTAAGGCATCCGGGGTGAAGAAGGTAAAACTAAATGGGTTATCGTATTGCGCGGGCAATACCTTCTCCATCCGCTCAAGGGCTTTAATCCGACTTTGCGCTTGACGGGCTTTGGTCGCTTTGTAGCGAAAGCGATCAATATACGATTGCATGTGGTTAATTTGCTTTTGTTGCTTTTCGTACTGCGCCTGTTGTTGAGCCAATTTTTGCGCGCGCATTTGTTCAAAGTCGGAATAATTACCCGTATATTCATTAAGCTGTTGGTGCTCAATATGAATAATACGGTTGACGACAGGATCCAAAAAGTCCCGGTCGTGAGAGATCAACACCAAGGTCCCTGGATATTGCTGTAGCCATTTTTCCAGCCACATCACCGCATCGAGATCTAGGTGGTTGGTGGGTTCATCCAGCAACAGTAGATCAGAGCGGCATAATAGCGCTTGTGCTAAGTTCAGCCGCATTCGCCAGCCACCTGAGAATTGGGTGAGTGACCAGTGGATTTGTGGTTGGCTAAAGCCCAAACCATCAAGCAGACTCGCAGCGCGTGCTTCAATGGTATAACCACCAATCGCATCCAATTTGTCGTGCAACATCGCTACCGCATTACCATCATCACGGGTTTCGGCGTCGCGTAAGGCTTGCTGTAGCTCGCGGTATTCGCTATCGCCATCAATGACGTATTCAAGTGCGCTTTTGTCGAGTGCTGGGGTTTCTTGCGCCACCCATGCTACCTGCCACTGACTCGGATAGTCACAATTGCCGGCATCCAACGATAATTGATGGCGCAGCAATGCAAACAGGCTAGATTTGCCACAGCCATTTTTCCCCACCAAACCGACTTTGTCGCCTGGCGAAATAGTGGCAGAAGTGTGGTCAAGCAGGGGCTTACCACCGCGAAGCAGTTGAATGTCGGAGAAGCGAATCATGATTTCTCAGTCTGTCTCGGGTTGATGGATGCGCATGGTTGCGCGGTCGTTATACCAGCTTGATACGAGGATTGCCAAATTCTACCGCGTCATCCCACTGGTCAGACACAGACGGGGCATATTTGTGTGTTAAAGTTAAAAACATAGAATAAATGAACAGATTGCGTTCTTACAATAATCATAACGACAAGGAAGCCTATGCCCCGAGATAAGGCTGAAAGCCCCTCTCTTCCCAAGGTACTGGTGATTTTTGCTCACCCCGACCCCGATGAATCTGTTGCCAATCGTCGCTTAATTGAGGCCATTACGCCGTTGGCCCATGTCACAGTCCATGATATTTACGCCGCATACCCTGATTTTGTGGTGGACGTGCATCATGAGCGTGCGTTGGTCACTGACGCCGATGTGTTGGTCTTTCAGCATCCACTGCAAATGTATTCCTGTCCGGCATTGTTAAAAGAGTGGATAGATGTGGTGTTAGGGAAAGGGTTTGCTCATGGACAAGGCGGGGATGCGTTGGCCGATAAAACCTGTCGTTTTGTGGTGACCACTGGCGGTGCGGCCGAAGCGTTTAGCCAGCAAGGTTACAATAAATATTCGATGGCCGAGTTATTGCAACCCTTTGAGTTAACCGCCTCATTATGTCGGATGTATTGGATCCCGCCGTTGGTGTTGCACTGGGCACGTCGCGTTGGCGATGCCGATCGCGATGCGTTTGCCGAGATTTACGCCGATTGGCTCGCCGACCCGTTGGCGCAACAAGGAGGAGAGGATGGATAACAACCTCTTATCGGTGGCTTTTGTCTTTTTATTGGCCGCGGTGATTGCGGTTCCGTTGGCACAGCGCTTGGGCATGGGCTCTGTCCTCGGTTATTTGCTGGCAGGCATAGTGATCGGGCCTTGGGGGCTGGGTCTGGTCCGTGATGTGGATGCGATTCTCCATTTTGCGGAATTTGGCGTGGTGCTGCTGCTGTTTTTGATTGGTCTGGAGCTGAACCCGAAAAAGTTACTGCAAATGCGCCGACCGATTATCGGGCTTGGGGGCAGTCAGGTGGTACTCACCGCGTTCGCCATTGGTGTGGTATGTATGATGACAGGCTTAACCCTTTCCCAATCATTAGTGATTGGAGTTGGCCTGGCGCTTTCTTCTACCGCGATTGCGATGAAAATTATCGAAGATCAACGCCTAATGCGCAGCGAAACCGGACAGTCAGGCTTTGCGGTCTTGCTCTTCCAAGACATTGCGGTAATCCCGATGCTCGCGATGATCCCTGCGCTTGCCGGTGGCAGTGCCGGTAGCTGGCTCGACGTATTATGGATGTTTGTCGGTATCGGTATTTTGCTAGTAGGCGGTCATTTCCTGCTGCGCCCGCTGTTTCGTTTAGTGGCCATGAGCGGTGTCACCGAGCTATTTACCGTGACCTCGTTGGCCTTGGTGATTGGTATTGCCCTGGCCATGCAAGCATTGGGCTTATCGATGGCGCTCGGGGCGTTTCTTGCGGGCGTATTGCTTGCTGAAAGTGAATACCGTCATGAGCTAGAAACCGCGATTGAGCCTTTCAAAGGTTTGTTGCTCGGGCTGTTCTTTATTGCGGTGGGGATGACCGTTGATCTCGGCTTATTGCTCGATTATCCCCTCGCAATTTTAGGCACGGTGGCAGCGTTAATTTTTGCAAAAACCATATTGCTTTACGGGTTGGCGCGTCTGTTTGGCGTGGCGCCAAAGGCACGTAGTCAAATGGCGGTGTTGCTTAGCCAAGGCGGGGAGTTTGCGTTTGTTATTTTTACTGCCGCGCGCAGCCAAGGGTTACTCGACCAGCCATTGAATGCATTTTTGTTGGTGGTGGTGAGCTTATCAATGATGACGACGCCTTTAATGCTGACGCTTCAACAGCGCTGGTTTGCCCGCACGTTCAACGAGCCAGAGGAAGCGCCGCCCCAAGGACAGTTTGAGCAAGCTGATGCGCGCGTGATCATTGCCGGTTTTGGTCGCTTTGGTCAGGTGGTAGGGCGTTTGATGTTCGCTAACAAAATTGGCGTGACCATATTAGAACGTGATCCGACGCAGATTAAGCTGCTACGTCGCTTTGGCTATGAAGTGTATTATGGCGACGCAACCCAGCTCGATTTATTACGGGCGGCCGGTGCGCATACCGCAGAAGCGATTGTGATTTGTACTGATTCGCCTGACGAGGTGATGGAGATTGTTGATCTTTGTGCGCGCCATTTCCCTAACTTAAAGGTAATGGCACGGGCGCGGAGCCGTGTAGAGGCTTATCAATTGATGGCGCAGGGCGTTGACCAGTTCTCGCGTGAAACCTTTTTGGGCGCACTTGAACTGGGGCGGCAGACGCTAGAGTCACTGGGTATGCATCCGTATAAAGCCAAGCGAGCCGAAATTTTATTCCGTAAGTTGGATATGCGGGTATTGCAAGATCTATTGCCGCAACACAGCGAAGACTTGGCGACGGCCTCCCGAGTGAAAGAAGCACGCAAAGAGTTGGAAGAAATTTTTGACCGAGAAATGCGTGGTGACAGTGAGCGGCACCAAAGTTGGAACCGAGATGAGTAAGGTGTTGAAGTGAAAAAACGTTTCATTGCTGGGGCAGCATGCCCAGCGTGTCAACAACTCGATACGTTACGAGTATGGCGCGAAAATAATATTGACAAAGTAGAATGTGTCAGCTGCGATTATCATGATAGTCGGTTGCCTGATTCGGCACAACAGTCACACTCTGGTGCCGAGTCAGCAGAGAATGTCATTGGGATCTTTAAACCGGAGTAGGGGATCCGTTATCATCGGCAGTCCATTTACCTTCCGGTCTCGGAGCGAGCATGAAAATTGCAAAAGATGTGGTAGTCAGCCTGGCTTACCAAGTAAAAAATGAAGATGGTGCACTTGTTGACGAATCAACAGCACAAGAGCCTCTCCAATACCTGCACGGTCATCGTAACCTGATTGTAGGTCTTGAGAACGCGCTGGAAGGCCGCGAAAAAGGTGAGAGCTTTGACGTGACTGTAGGCCCAGACGAAGCCTATGGCGATTACCAAGAAGCCATGGTACAACGCGTACCGGCTAACGTATTCCAAGGCGTAGACCAAGTAGAAGTGGGCATGCGCTTTATGGCAGAAACGGACCAAGGCCAAATCCCGGTCGAAGTGACTGAAGTTGATGGTGAAGAAGTGGTAGTTGACGCTAACCATATGCTAGCCGGTCAAACCCTGTCTTTCTCTGTGGAAGTGGTTGACGTTCGCGAAGCGACAGAAGAGGAAGTGTCTCACGGTCATATTCACCAAGAGGGTGAAAGCTGTGGTCACGACCACTAAGACGGTCTCCGTCTGTGGTGAATGAAAGGCGCCGAATGGCGCCTTTTTCGTATCAGTAGTGCGGTGGCGGCGTTTCTTCTGCTTGGCTGGCAATGTTTTCCGGCTCTATGTTTTTTAATTTACTGACTAAGTATTGAATCTGTACCGTCATACGCTCAATGTCCCCCTGCTGCTGGGTTAACGCGCTGTTGAGCTGCTCGAGGGTGTCTTCTTGAAAAGCGACCTTATATTCCAGGTCGTCGATTTGTTGCTGTAACTTATCAATCTCACTCATACTGCTCTCTCGCTATTGCGCGTCGGTTAACCAAGCTTGGGCGATACCGGCGGATGTCCCGGAAATCACGCSCCCCGTGGGGTCGATAGCCACATCATACACGACTGCGCTCGGTGGGCGAGTGTCTGGTTGCGCCAAGGCTTGCCAGCGGCCGATGTTTTCACCGCTTTGTACGTCCCATAACTCGACCCGCTGTGAGGGGGTACCAGTGGCCAGTTGACGGCCGTCATCGGAAAAGCGGGCACTGGCGTAAATCGCTTGGCGAGCAAAAATATCCAACTCACTCACCTTATCTCCGCTCGGCAGAGCCCAAATTACCGCGCGGTTGCCGCCATCGGACACAAACCCATATTTCCCTTCTCGATGTAGCGCGACTTGCTTAACCCTTTGGTCGTACGCAAAGTCGTTAATAATCTGCCCCGAGTCGGTTTCCCAAAAGTAGGCATGATGGTCATTGCCACCGGAGAGTACGTACGCACCATTGGGCGAAATCGCCACGGCATTGACTTTATCGCGATGCGCCAGGAACTCTAAGCGCCTTCCCGTGCCTAAGTCGATGAATAATGCTTTGCCGTTAGACATAGCCAGCACCAATTTTTCACCATTGTTACTGATCGCGGCATCACGAATGATGCCGTCAGAAATGGACCAAAGCCCTTGAGACTGGCTCCAAGCCAGATCCCAAACGGCAAAGTTTTGTGCCGTGGCAGTAATGGCATAGCGTTTATTATCGGAAATATGGCTGACCACCACAGGGTTCGCATTGGGGTCTTGCGGCCCCAGCTCCGCTAATTGCTGATTGGTGACAAGATCCCACAGCACGATATCGGTTTCGTCCGAGGCGAGTAAGGCAAACCGGCCATCGCGGCTAAGGCTAAAGCTGGTGGCGCCTTCAGGGTGGATTGACCAGCGCTGGGCTTCTTTGCCAGACTGCCAACAGCCAAAAAGTGCGCTTAAAACAATAAAAATGCCAACAATGTGGCGGATTTTGGGCATCATACTTGAGTTCCAGAGTGTGCAGCCATATAACCACGAGTATATGGATAGAAACAGGCTTTCGCATGGTTGATGCGTCAGTAAGTACAATACGAGGATTAATCCTTACCATCAACGGAGTACCCAATGAAATCAGTAATGAAGATGTCGCTACTCGCGGCAACCGTTGCCTTTGCCGTCGGCTGTCAGCAAGAAGACGCAAAAGTAGAGCAAACCAACCAAGCGGCTGAACAAGCCGAAGCGGCGTTTGCGAACGAAGACGACAAAGCAGCCTACGCGATTGGCGCTTCTTTGGCACAGTATCTTAATGCCAACCTTGAACAGCAGGCTGAAATCGGCCTAGAGCTGGACAAAGAGGTGGTACTGCAAGGGGTGCAAGACGTCTTTAAAGGTGAGTCAAAATTGACGGACGAGCAAGCACAAGCGGCGCTGCAATCGCTTGATCAGCGTGTGACCAAGCTTGCGCAACAACAAGCAAAAGAAAAAGCAGAAGCGGCAATCGCCGATGGTGAAAAATACCGCTCCGAGTTTGCCCAAAAAGAGGGCGTGAAAGAAACGGATTCTGGGCTGTTGTACAAAGTTGACAGCATGGGTGAAGGCGAGAAGCCATCAGCAGAAGATACCGTTGTGGTCCATTACAAAGGTACCCTGACTGACGGCACGCAATTTGACAGCTCGTACGAGCGTGGTGAGCCGGCCACTTTCCCACTTAACCGTGTGATCCCAGGCTGGACTGAAGGGGTGCAATTGATGCCTGTGGGCTCTAAGTTTACCTTTGTTGTGCCGCCAGAGTTAGCTTATGGTGACCAAGACACCGCATCAATCCCTGCCAACTCAACCTTGGTGTTTGATGTTGAGTTACTTGAAATTAAAGATGATGCGAAAAAAGGCAGCGCGAGCGAAGGCTAAAACGCAGTGTCTTTAGCCGTGATACCAGCCCCGGCCTTGCCGGGGCTTTTTGCATTTCTAGATAGGAATTCTGTTAAACTGAGCGTAGAGCAATAAAGATAAACGGTCGAATAAGGATAGGCGTAAGTGGTACCGACAGAGGGTTTTGGCGCGAACATTATGACGGAAAGTGAGCTCATCGAGCCCAATCCACTCAATCAACAAGACAGCATTATATTGCAGTCCTACTCGGCTGTGGTCGATGGGCTAGCAGCCTTGATTGGTGAGCATTGTGAAATCGTGCTGCATGCATTGGACGATCTAAATAAATCGGCGATAAAAATTGCCAACGGCGAAAATACCGGGCGCCAGGTAGGCTCGCCCATCACTGACTTAGCGTTGCGTATGCTACGTGATATTGAGGGATCAGAGCGTAACTTTTCCCGCGCGTATTTTACCCGCGCCAAAAGTGGCACCCTAATGAAGTCGATCACGGTGGCTATCCGGAACGGAGATAACCGCATCATTGGGCTGTTATGTATCAACATCAATTTAGATGCCCCTTTTTCTCAGGTACTACAAGCCTTTATCCCAGATGATCAGGCCAAGCAGGCGGCCTCATCCGTTAACTTTGCCAGTGATGTGGAAGAGCTGGTGGATAAAACGGTCGAGCGAACCGTTGAAGAGGTGAACGCGGATAAGACAGTGTCTAACAATACCAAAAATCGCCAAATTGTCATGGCGCTCTATGATAAAGGGATTTTTGATATTAAAGACGCCATTAACCGGGTTGCCGCCCGGCTAAATATTTCCAAACACACTGTTTATCTCTATGTCAGACAGCGCAAAACCGAAGAGACAGAGTCATGAGTTTGCACTACGTGTTAGTGGTGACTGAGCCTGCTTATGGGTCACAGATGGCACGTACCGCGTATCAGTTTGCCTGTGCGGCGATTGAAGCAGGACATCAGGTCAGTAAGGTGTTCTTTTATCAAGACGGCGTGTTAAACGGCATGGCGACCACGGTGCCTGCCAACGATGAGTTTGATATGGTGACAGCATGGCAAACCCTCGCGCGAGATCATCAGGTGCAACTGGAAACGTGCGTGGCGGCGGCGCTGCGCCGTGGTGTGATCAGTGATCAGGAAGCGACACAACATGAGTTAGCGCAAAGCACCTTGGCCGCGGGGTTTTCACAAGCGGGGCTCGGAGCGCTAGCGGAAGCTTTATTGACCGCAGACCGCGTGATGCAGTTTTAAGGGGGATGTGATGCAAATAGGGTTTGTTTTTTCCTCGGCGCCTCACGGTCGCGCGAGCGGTCGAGAAGGGCTTGATGCGCTGCTTGCCGCGTCCGCCTTTTGTGACAACCTTGCGGTGTTTTTTATCGGCGACGGTGTCTTTCAATTACTTGAAGGGCAGCAACCGAGCCACATTTTGAGCCGCGACTATATTGCCAGTTTTAAAATGCTCCCTTTGTGTGATGTCGAAGCGATTTATGTCTGTCAGGCCTCGTTGACCGCACGAGGACTTGAGCAAGCCTCGACTGTGCTGCCAACTCAAGCGTTATCCGTCGAGCAAATCAAAACGCAGCTGTCAGGCTGCGATCGCATTTTACATTTTTAAGGAGAAGGCCGTGCTGCACCTGGTCAAACACTCACCATACAGCCGTCAAGCCTTGGCACAGTGCTTAGACTACGCGCCGTCAAACAGTGCGATTGTCTTGATCAGTGATGCCGTCGTCGCCGGGATGGCGGGGAGCGAGTGGGCAACCCGATTGTTTACCGAGACTCATGCTGTTTATTTGCTCAAAGATGATGTGGACGCACGAGGGCTAGGCGATACATTACACCCTCGTGCTGAGCTGATTGATATGCATCAATTGGTCGATTTGAGTGCTGAACATGTCACGCAAATGACATGGTAATCGGCTAGTCTTTGTCGCGTGTGAAAATCCCCCCGCGTGCTGTTCGAAAAACAAACAATGCAAAGATCTCTGTATAAATCTTGACACCCCATACCCCGACGCCTAAAATTTCGCGTCCCTGTTGTATTGGGGCTAGATTTTTCACACTTATACGTTAAGTAATATCAGGAGCTATTTAATGGCAACTATTAACCAGCTGGTCCGCAAGCCACGCTTGAAGCAAGTTGCGAAAAGCAACGTGCCTGCGTTGGAAGCGTGTCCACAAAAACGTGGTGTATGTACTCGTGTTTACACCACTACTCCAAAGAAACCAAACTCTGCACTGCGTAAAGTATGCCGTGTACGTTTGACCAATGGCTTTGAAGTCACCTCTTACATTGGTGGTGAAGGCCACAACCTGCAAGAGCACAGTGTTGTGCTTATCCGCGGCGGTCGTGTTAAAGACTTGCCGGGTGTGCGTTACCACACTGTTCGTGGCGCACTAGACTGTGCAGGCGTTAACGGCCGTAAACAAGGTCGTTCTAAGTACGGTGTGAAGCGTCCTAAGTCTTAATGGATTCCGTTAAGTAAGGCCAAACACTCAAACAATTGAATTTTGAAAAAACTGAAAAGTTTTGGATAAAACCTGAAGAAGACAACGGAGATAATCCATGCCACGTCGTCGCGTAATTGGTCAGCGTAAAATTCTTCCAGATCCTAAGTTCGGATCAGAATTGCTGGCAAAATTTGTAAACATCCTGATGGTTGACGGTAAGAAGTCAACTGCTGAAAAAATCGTTTATGGTGCACTAGACATCATGGCTGAGCGTTCTGGTAAAGAGCACTTGGCTGTATTCGAACAAGCTCTTGAAAACGTACGCCCAGCGGTCGAGGTTAAATCTCGCCGTGTAGGTGGTTCAACTTACCAAGTGCCAGTAGAAGTACGTCCTGTACGTCGTAACGCACTGGCTATGCGTTGGTTGGTTGAAGCCGCTCGTAAGCGTGGTGAAAAATCTATGGCTCAGCGCCTAGCAAGCGAGATGCTAGACGCGTCAGAAAACAAAGGTACTGCTGTTAAGAAACGTGAAGACGTTCACCGTATGGCAGACGCGAACAAAGCGTTCGCACATTACCGCTGGTAATGCCTTCATGGCGTGTCCCATTCGGGGCACGCCAAACCCATTTTCTAAGGTTAACCTTAGCAAGAGGATACTATTGTGGCTCGTAAAACCCCTATCGAGCGCTACCGTAACATCGGTATTTGTGCTCACGTAGACGCCGGTAAAACCACGACTACCGAGCGGATCCTGTTCTACACAGGTCTGTCACACAAAATCGGTGAGGTACACGACGGCGCCGCTACCATGGACTGGATGTCGCAAGAGCAGGAGCGTGGTATCACCATCACCTCAGCCGCGACCACGACTTTCTGGGCCGGTTCTGATCAGCAGTTCAAACAACACCGCGTAAACATCATCGACACCCCTGGACACGTTGACTTCACTATCGAAGTTGAGCGTTCTTTGCGTGTGCTTGATGGTGCGGTAGTTGTATTCTGTGGTTCATCAGGTGTTGAGCCTCAGTCTGAGACCGTATGGCGTCAGGCTGACAAATACGAAGTACCGCGTATGGTATTCGTGAACAAGATGGACCGTGCGGGTGCCGATTACCTGCGCGTGGTTGATCAAATCAAAAACCGTCTTGGCGCACATCCTGTGCCAATTCACTTGAACATTGGTGCAGAAGACCAGTTCAAGGGCGTCATTGACCTGATCAAAATGAAAGCGATCAACTGGAACGAAGAAGACATGGGTATGACTTATACCTATGAAGAAATTCCAGACGATCTGAAAGAGCAAGCAGAAGAATGGCACAACTACCTGGTTGAGTCTGCTGCGGAAGCCTCTGAAGAGCTGATGGACAAGTACCTTGAAGAAGGTGAGTTGTCTGAAGAAGAAATCAAGACAGCGCTGCGTCAGCGTACGCTTGACAACGAAATCGTACTGGCAACCTGTGGTTCTGCGTTTAAGAACAAAGGCGTTCAGGCAGTACTGGATGCGGTTATCGAATACTTGCCTTCACCGATTGACGTTAAGTCAATCAAAGGTGAAGACGAAGACGGTAACCCAATCGAGCGTCATGCAGACGATAAAGAACCGTTTGCATCACTGGCATTTAAGATTGCAACCGACCCATTCGTGGGCACGTTGACCTTTATGCGTGTTTACTCAGGCGTGGTTAACTCTGGCGACACTGTCTATAACTCAGTGAAGCAAAAGCGTGAGCGTTTGGGCCGTATCGTACAGATGCACTCGAACAAGCGTGAAGAGATCAAAGAAATCCGTGCCGGTGACATCGCTGCTGCGGTTGGTCTGAAAGACGTGACCACGGGTGACACCCTATGTGCAATGGATTCAAAAGTAATCCTAGAGCGCATGGAATTCCCAGATCCAGTTATCCAAATCGCGGTTGAGCCTAAGTCTAAAGCTGACCAAGAGAAAATGGGTATCGCGCTAGGTAAACTGGCGGCAGAAGATCCATCTTTCCGTGTTGAGTCTGACGAAGAGTCTGGCCAGACCCTGATTTCTGGTATGGGTGAGCTTCACCTAGACATCATCGTTGACCGTATGCGTCGCGAATTTAACGTTGAGTGTAACGTTGGTAAGCCTCAGGTCGCTTATCGCGAAACCATCCGTGGTAGCACCAAAGTTGAAGGTAAGTTCGTTAAGCAGTCTGGTGGTCGTGGTCAGTACGGTCACGTATGGCTGAAAATCGAACCATCAGAGCCAAACGAAGGCTTTGTCTTTGTTGACGAAATCGTTGGTGGTGTGGTTCCACGTGAATACATCAGCTCTGTTGCTAAAGGTATCGAAGAGCAGATGGCCAACGGTGTACTCGCTGGCTATCCGGTACTTGACGTTAAGGCAACCTTGTTCGATGGTTCTTACCACGATGTTGACTCTAACGAAATGGCGTTTAAGATCGCCGCATCAATGGCATTCAAGAAAGGTGCACACGACGCGCAGCCTGTTATGCTTGAGCCAATGATGAAGGTTGAAGTAACCACGCCAGAAGAGTGGATGGGTGACGTTGTCGGTGACTTGAACCGTCGTCGTGGCCTGATTGGTGGTATGGATGAAGGCCCAGCGGGTCTGAAGATCGTACGTGCCCAGGTTCCACTGTCTGAAATGTTCGGTTACGCTACTGACCTACGTAGTGCAACACAAGGCCGTGCATCTTACTCGATGGAATTCAGCGAGTACGGTGAAGTGCCTAAGAACATCGCTGACGCCCTGATCGCAGAGCGTAGCTAATTATTTTGGTCCAGATGCCGACATCATGGTCGGCATCAAACACTGACTTCTGAGTTACTAGGCCAAGCCCTTTAACTCACAACTAGGAAGGAAGACGATCGTGTCTAAAGAAAAATTTGAACGTACGAAAACGCACGTTAACGTTGGTACTATCGGCCACGTTGACCATGGTAAAACTACGCTGACCGCAGCTATCTGTACTGTACTTGCAAAAGTACACGGCGGTGCTGCTCGTGACTTCGCGTCAATCGATAACGCACCAGAAGAGCGTGATCGTGGTATCACCATCGCAACGTCTCACGTTGAGTACGATACGCCAAACCGTCACTACGCACACGTTGACTGCCCAGGACACGCTGACTATGTGAAAAACATGATCACCGGTGCTGCGCAAATGGACGGTGGTATCCTGGTTGTTGCTGCAACTGATGGCCCAATGCCACAGACGCGTGAGCACATCCTACTAGGCCGTCAGGTTGGTATTCCAAACATCATCGTGTTCATGAACAAATGTGACATGGTTGATGACGAAGAGCTGCTTGAGCTGGTTGAAATGGAAGTACGTGAGCTACTTTCAGAGTACGACTTCCCAGGTGACGACTGCCCAGTAATCCAAGGTTCAGCGCTAGGTGCCCTGAACGGTGAAGAGCAGTGGGAGCAGAAGATCGTTGAGCTATCTGAAGCGCTGGATTCTTACATCCCAGAGCCAGAGCGTGCGATCGACAAGCCGTTCATCCTGCCAATCGAAGACGTATTCTCAATCCAAGGCCGTGGTACCGTAGTAACTGGCCGTGTTGAGCAAGGCATCATCACTGTTGGTGACGACGTTGAAATCGTAGGTATGAAAGAGACTGCGAAAACAACATGTACCGGTGTTGAGATGTTCCGTAAGCTTCTAGACGAAGGCCGTGCGGGTGAGAACGTTGGTGTTCTTCTGCGTGGTACTAAGCGTGACGAAGTTGAGCGTGGCCAAGTACTGGCTAAGCCTGGTTCAATCACTCCGCACACCAAGTTCGAGTCAGAAGTATACGTACTGGGCAAAGACGAAGGCGGCCGTCATACTCCGTTCTTCAAAGGCTATCGTCCACAGTTCTACTTCCGTACAACTGACGTAACCGGTACTATCGAGCTGCCAGAAGGCGTTGAGATGGTAATGCCTGGTGACAACATCAAGATGGTTGTTGAGCTGATCGCACCTATCGCGATGGACGAAGGCCTACGTTTCGCTATCCGTGAAGGTGGCCGTACTGTAGGCGCGGGTGTTGTTGCTAACATCATCGCTTAATTTGATAGACGTCTTGTCTTATCAATCAAAGGGAGCGCACTGCGCTCCCTTTTTGTTTGCCCTATCTTTCGCCATCCCTTGATTCAAATGAGTTAGTCATCAATAACCAAGCGTTATATAAAAAAACTTTACCTCAAAGGCAATGCAAACTATTCTCGTTATAGTTCAGGTTATGAGATCGCTAAGATGTTAGTTTGTATTTGCCACAGCGTGTCGGATAAGACCATTAAGCATTGGGTGCGCCAACAAGGTGTCACTAGCATCCGTGAGTTACGCCAGCTGACGCCTCTGGGGTCGCAATGTGGTAAATGTGTACGTCAAGCCAAAGAGGTGATATACGACGAGAGCCAACTTATCACGCTACAAAAAGCCAGTTAACCTGCCGTCAATATTTGACAGCCTCCTTATGGGTTCTACATTTGTTAGGTAGAACCCATAAGGAGGCTTTTGCCATGAAAGGCGATCCAAAATCGATAGCGTTTCTCAACACGGTACTCGGCAACGAACTGATTGCGATTAATCAGTACTTTCTGCATGCGCGCATGCTCAAAGACTGGGGCTTAAAAGTCATCGCGGATAAAGAATATGAAGAGTCCATTGATGAGATGAAACATGCGGACAAGCTTATTGAGCGTATTTTATTTTTGGAAGGGACGCCCAATTTGCAAGATTTAGGCAAGTTACGCATTGGTGAAGATACACAAGAAATCTTCGAGTGTGATTTGGCGCTAGAGATGCAAGCGCACGAAGACTTGAAAGAAGCCATTGCTTACACCGAAAGCATCCGCGATTTCGTGTCACGAGACTTGTTCCAATATATTCTCGATGATGAGGAAGAGCACATTGATTGGCTCGAAACCCAGCTGGGTCTGATTGATAAAGTGGGTATCGCCAACTACAACCAAGCACAGATAATCGAAGACGCCAGCGACAAAGCCTAAGGCGGCGCTCAACGTAGTAAGATAGAAAAACGCACCCAATCGGGTGCGTTTTTGTTTGGGCTTATTTTTTAACCAAGGCTTGCAAAGCTATCGCGCATCGGTATAATGCCCGGCACTGCTTAAGTCATTGCGACTTCCGACGCAGTTGTGAACCAATGAGCATCGAGGAATGGAACAGTAAACTGTTCGTTTAATGTATACTCCGCTTATGTTCGCAGTCATAGAATAATGGCTGACAATGTGCCTAATTTTGGCACTACGGTTTCACATAAATTAATCGGCATTCCCTCGTCTTGATGAGGTGGAATGGCGATATTGTTTGTGTAAATATTTTAGAATTTGGAGCTCTGTCTCATGCAGAACCAACGTATCCGTATCCGCCTTAAGGCGTTCGATCATCGTTTGATCGATCAGTCTACAGCGGAAATCGTTGAAACCGCTAAGCGCACTGGCGCACAGGTTAAGGGACCAATCCCTCTACCTACTCGTAAAGAGCGCTTCACCGTTCTTATTTCTCCGCACGTAAACAAAGACGCACGTGACCAGTACGAAATTCGTACTCACAAACGTCTGATCGACATCGTTGAGCCAACAGATAAAACTGTTGACGCTCTGATGCGTCTTGACCTTGCTGCGGGCGTTGATGTTCAAATCAGCCTGGGTTAAGGGGGAGTAGATAATGATTGGTCTAGTCGGTCGTAAAGTCGGTATGACTCGTATCTTCAACGAAGATGGCGTTTCTATCCCGGTAACCGTAGTTGAAGTTGAAGCTAACCGTGTTGCGCAGGTGCGTAAGCCTGAAGTTGACGGTTATGCCGCAATTCAAATCACTACAGGCGAGAAGAAAGCAAGCCGTGTTAATAAGGCACAAGCTGGTCACTTTGCGAAAGCAGGTGTTGAAGCAGGCCGCGGTTTGTGGGAATTCCGTCTGGAAAATGGCGAAGAGTTCGAAGTTGGCGCTGAGCTAAACGTCGATCTTTTCTCTGAAATCAAAAAAGTAGACGTTACTGGCACGTCAAAAGGTAAGGGCTTCCAAGGCGGCGTTAAGCGTTGGAACTTCCGTACTCAAGACATGAGCCACGGTAACTCTTTGTCTCACCGTGCGCCTGGTTCTATCGGTCAATGTCAGAGCCCAGGTCGCGTATTCAAAGGCAAAAAAATGGCAGGTCACATGGGTGCTGAGCGTGTAACGACTCAAAACCTAGAGATCGTACGTGTTGACGCTGAGCGCAATCTGCTTCTTATTAAAGGTGCAGTCCCAGGTGCGACAGGTGGCAACGTGATCGTTAAACCAGCCGTTAAAGCGTAACGTCGAGGAGATAGTAATGGAATTGGTAGTCAAAGGCGCCGACGCGCTAACTGTTTCCGAAACTACCTTCGGGCGTGAATTCAACGAGTCCCTGGTTCACCAGGTAGTCGTTGCATACGCAGCTGGTGCCCGTCAAGGTACTCGCGCTCAGAAAACTCGTTCAGACGTGTCTGGTGGCGGTGCTAAGCCATGGCGTCAGAAGGGTACTGGTCGCGCCCGTGCAGGTACAATCCGCAGCCCAATCTGGCGCAGCGGTGGTGTCACTTTCGCAGCACGTCCTCAGGACCATGCTCAGAAAGTAAACAAAAAGATGTACCGTGGTGCTCTGAAGAGCATCCTGTCAGAGCTGGTTCGTCAAGAGCGTTTGATCGTTGTTGATAACTTCTCTGTTGAAGCACCAAAAACTAAAGAGCTTGTCGCTAAGCTGAAAGAGCTTGAGCTGAACGATGCTCTGATCGTCACTGCCGAAGTTGATGAGAACCTGTTCCTTGCCGCACGTAACCTGTACAAGGTTGACGTACGCGATACAGATACCATCGACCCAGTTAGCTTGATCGCTTTCGACAAAGTCGTGATGACTGCTGATGCAGTTAAACAAGTTGAGGAGATGCTGGCATGATCACTGAAGAGCGTATCCTAAAAGTTCTGCGTGCTCCGCACATCTCTGAAAAAGCGACGATGGCCGCTGAAAACAACAACACTGTTGTATTCAAAGTAGCCAAAGAAGCAACTAAAAAAGAGATCAAAGCGGCAGTTGAAAAACTGTTCGAAGTTGAAGTGAAGTCTGTTCGTACTCTTCTCGTTAAGGGTAAGACCAAACGTCAAGGTATGCGTGAAGGCCGTCGTAGCGACTGGAAAAAAGCGTATGTTGCCTTGAAAGAAGGTCAGGACATCGACTTCGTTGGCGGCGCTGAGTAAGACGGAGGAGTAAAAGCAAATGGCTATTATCAAATGTAAGCCGACTTCACCGGGTCGTCGTCACCTTGTTAAAGTGGTTAACCATGATCTGTACAAAGGTAAACCATATGCACCACTGCTAGAGAAAAACTCTAAGTCTGGTGGTCGCAATAACAACGGTCGAATCACAGTGCGTCACATCGGTGGTGGTCACAAGCATCATTACCGTGTAATTGACTTTAAACGTACTAAAGACGGTATCCCAGCGAAAGTTGAGCGTCTCGAGTACGATCCGAACCGTAGTGCAAACATCGCGCTTGTACTGTATGCGGACGGTGAACGTCGTTACATCATCGCACCAAAAGGCCTAAAAGCCGGTGATCAGATCCAATCTGGTGCAGATTCAGCTATCAAGGTAGGTAACACCCTGCCAATGCGTAACATCCCAGTGGGTTCTACTATCCACAATATCGAGCTTAAGCCTGGTAAAGGTGGTCAGTTAGCTCGTTCTGCGGGTGCCTATGCGCAAATCGTAGCTCGTGACGGCGCGTACGTCACACTCCGCCTGCGCAGCGGTGAAATGCGTAAGGTTCTTGCTGAAGGTCGTGCGACTCTTGGTGAAGTGGGTAACTCTGAGCACATGCTACGCGAACTGGGTAAAGCCGGTGCCGCGCGCTGGAAAGGCGCACGTCCAAGCGTACGTGGTGTTGCAATGAACCCGATTGACCACCCACACGGTGGTGGTGAAGGCCGTACCTCAGGTGGTCGTCATCCAGTATCACCTTGGGGTATGCCAACTAAAGGCTTCAAGACCCGTAAGAACAAACGTACCGACAAGTACATCGTACGTCGTCGTAACAAGTAATTATTATCAGAGGATAAGCCATGCCACGTTCTCTCAAGAAAGGTCCTTTTATTGACCTGCACTTGCTGAAGAAGGTAGAGAAAGCGGTGGAAAGCGGTGACAAGAAGCCTTTAAAGACTTGGTCCCGTCGTTCAATGATCATCCCACAGATGATCGGATTGACCATCGCTGTCCATAATGGTCGTCAGCACGTACCCGTTTTCGTTTCTGAAGAAATGATCGGTCACAAGCTGGGCGAGTTTGCACCAACACGTACTTATCGCGGCCATGCTGCTGATAAGAAAGCTAAGAAGCGTTAAGGGGTAAGAAATGGAAGCTATTGCTAAACATCGCTTTGCTCGTATCTCGCCTCAAAAAGCACGTTTGGTTGCGGATCAAGTGCGCGGTAAAGACGTAGCACAAGCACTGGAACTACTGACTTTCAGCAACAAAAAAGCTGCTGACCTGGTTAAGAAAGTGTTGGAATCTGCTATTGCAAACGCCGAGCATAACGAAGGTGCGGATATCGACGATCTAAGCGTCGCCAAAGTCTTCGTTGATGAAGGCCCAATCATGAAGCGTATTATGCCTCGTGCAAAAGGCCGTGCCGATCGCATCTTGAAGCGTTCTAGCCACATCACTGTTGTTGTAGCAGACCGCTAAGAGACGAGGAGATAAAGCAATGGGTCAAAAAGTACATCCTAATGGTATTCGTCTTGGCATTGTTAAGCCTTGGAATTCCACTTGGTTTGCTAATAACCAAGATTTCGCTGACAACCTAGACGGCGACTTTAAGGTACGTCAGTTCTTGAACAATGAACTGAAAAAAGCGTCAGTCTCTCGCATCGTTATCGAGCGTCCTGCTAAGAGTGTTCGTGTGACTATTCACACTGCACGTCCTGGTGTGGTTATCGGTAAGAAAGGTGAAGATGTTGAGAAGCTGCGCGCTCACGTTGCAAAACTAGCCGGTGTACCAGCGCAAATCAACATCGCTGAAGTACGTAAGCCTGAGCTAGATGCGCAACTTGTTGGCGACAGCATCGCATCACAGCTAGAGCGCCGTGTTATGTTCCGTCGTGCGATGAAGCGCGCGGTACAAAACGCTATGCGCCTAGGTGCCAAAGGTATCAAAGTAGAAGTAAGCGGCCGTCTTGGCGGCGCTGAAATCGCTCGTACCGAGTGGTACCGTGAAGGCCGTGTGCCACTGCACACCCTTCGTGCTGACATTGATTACGCAACTTCTTCTGCTCACACCCAGTACGGTGTAATCGGCATTAAAACCTGGATCTTCAAAGGTGAGATCCTAGGTGGAATGGCTGAAGTTGAGCAAAAGGCTGACAAGCCGAAGAAGCAGCGTAAAGGCCGTAAGTAAGGAGTCTATCGATGCTTCAACCAAAACGTACTAAGTTCCGCAAGACTTTTAAAGGTCGTAACCGCGGTCTGGCGCACGGTACTGACGTAAGCTTCGGTACCTATGGCCTGAAAGCTGTTGGTCGCGGTCGTATCACTGCGCGTCAAATTGAGGCGGCTCGTCGTGCGATGACTCGTCACATTAAACGTCAAGGCCAAATCTGGATTCGTGTCTTCCCTGACAAACCAATTACTGGTAAGCCGTTGGAAGTTCGTATGGGTAAGGGTAAAGGTTCAGTAGATTACTGGGTTGCCCAAATCCAACCAGGCAAGGTCCTGTACGAAATGGATGGTGTTCCTGAATCACTGGCTCGCGAAGCGTTTGAATTAGCTTCACGTAAGCTACCGATCAAAACCACTTTCGTAACTAAGGCGGTGATGTGATGAAAGCACAAGAACTACGTGAAAAGACTGCTGAGCAGCTGAACGAAGAGCTAATGGGTCTGCTACGTGAGCAGTTTAACCTGCGCATGCAAGCGGCTACTGGCCAACTTCAGCAAACTCACACTCTTAAAGCTGTTCGTCGCGATATCGCACGTGTAAAAACCGTACTGACTGAGAAGGCTAACGCATAATGAGCGAGAACATCCGCACTCAGCAAGGTCGCGTTATCAGCGACAAAGGCGATAAAACTATCGTCGTTGCTATCGAGCGTTTTGTGAAACACCCAATCTACGGTAAGTACATTAAGCGCACGAGTAAGCTACATGTACACGATGAATCAAACCAGTGTAACCAAGGTGACACTGTCGAGGTTCGTGAGTGTCGTCCAATCTCTAAGCAAAAGTCTTGGACATTGGTTCGCGTTGTTGAAAAATCACGCATCTAAGCGATTTTTCATACAATAATAAGTCAAACGGCTCTCATTTGGGGGGCCGTTTATTTTTTATCTACCCATCTGGTCAAAATAGTGTTATTATTCGCCGCCCTTGTAAAAAGGCAGCCCGACCCGAGATGGGTCTAGATGTAATAACAGCGGAGCACTAACAATGATCCAAATGCAAAGTATGCTGGACGCAGCCGACAACTCCGGCGCTCGCAGTGTAATGTGTATTAAGGTTCTGGGTGGCTCTCACCGTCGTTACGCCCACGTTGGCGACATCATCAAAGTTACCGTTAAGGATTCAATCCCACGCGGTAAAGTGAAAAAAGGTGATGTGCTTAAGGCGGTGGTAGTTCGCACCCGTAAAGGCGTACGTCGTCCAGACGGCTCTGTCATTCGCTTCGACCGCAATGCTTGCGTGTTGTTGAACAACACGAACGAGCAACTAGTCGGCACACGTATCTTTGGCCCTGTGACACGCGAACTTCGTACTGAGAAGTTCATGAAAATTGTGTCTCTGGCGCCTGAAGTTCTGTAAGGAGCGATCTCATGGCAGCTAAAATCCGTCGTAACGACGAAGTTATCGTTCTTGCCGGTAAAGACAAAGGCAAGAAAGGTAAAGTATCTAAGGTTCTACCGACCGGTAAAGTTATCGTTGAAGGTATTAACCTCGTGAAGAAACACCAGAAGCCGGTTCCGGCTCTGGGCACTCAAGGTGGCATCGTTGAACAAGAAGCCGCTATTGACGTTTCAAACGTGGCTATCTTTAACGCAGCTGCTGGTAAAGGTGACCGTGTAGGCTTCCGATTTGAAGACGGCAAAAAAGTGCGTTTCTTCAAGTCGAATGGCGAAACTATTAAGTAATTCTGGAGTAGTACAATGGCGAAACTGCATGATTACTACAAAGAGACAGTTGTAGCTGAGCTATCTAAGCAATTTGGTTACAAAAGCATCATGCAAGTCCCAGGGATCGAAAAGATCACCCTTAACATGGGTGTGGGCGAAGCTCTGAACGACAAAAAACTGCTTGAAAACGCAGCAGCTGATATGACCGCAATTTCTGGTCAAAAGCCGCTGATCACTAAAGCACGTAAATCAGTCGCAGGCTTCAAGATCCGTGAGGGCTACCCAATTGGTTGTAAAGTAACCCTACGTGGCGAGCGTATGTGGGACTTCTTTGAGCGTTTGATCGCTATCGCAGTTCCTCGTATCCGTGACTTCCGTGGTCTGAACCCGAAAGCGTTCGACGGTCGCGGTAACTACAGCATGGGCGTTCGCGAGCAAATCATCTTCCCTGAGATTGACTACGACAAAGTCGATCGTATCCGTGGTCTTGATATTACTATCACTACCACCGCAGGTACAGATGAGGAAGGTCGAGCTCTGCTGGCTGCCTTTAACTTCCCATTCCGTAAGTAAGGTGAAGGGTTACTGTTATGGCTAAAAAATCGATGAAAGCACGTGATGTAAAACGTGCGAAGCTCGCAGCCCGTTATGCTGAAAAGCGTGACAACCTGCGTGCGACCATTAAGAATGTTAACACGTCAGACGAAGAGCGTTGGGACGCAGTCCTGAAGCTTCAGTCGCTACCACGTGATTCTGCGAAGTCTCGTCAGCGTAACCGCTGTAACCAGACTGGTCGTCCACATGGCTACCTACGCAAATTCGGCCTAAGCCGAATCAAGGTTCGTGAAGCTTGCATGAAAGGCGAGATTCCGGGTCTGCGTAAGGCAAGCTGGTAATTGAATCACGGGAGTAAAGACTTATGAGCATGCAAGATCCGATCTCGGATATGCTGACCCGCCTACGCAACGGTCAGGCAGCAAAGAAAGTTGCTGTTAAAATGCCTTCGTCAAAGCTAAAAGTGGCAATTGCTGAGCTACTAAAAGCAGAAGGTTACGTGGCTGACGTCGCAGTAAACAGCGACGCAAAGCCTGAACTGGAAGTGACGTTGAAATACTTCGAATCTAAACCAGTTATCGAGCAAATCCAACGTGTTAGCCGTCCAGGCCTGCGCATCTACAAAAAGAAAGATGAGTTGCCTTCAGTGATGGGTGGCCTTGGTATTGCTGTTGTATCAACTTCGAAAGGTTTGATGACCGATCGCGCAGCTCGCAAAGCGGGTCTGGGCGGTGAAATCATCTGCTACGTAGCTTAATAAGGAGTAGGAAATGTCTCGTGTTGCAAAAGCACCTGTCGTAGTTCCTGCCGGCGTAGAGGTGAAACTTAACGGTCAGGAAATCACTGTAAAAGGAAGCAAAGGCGAACTTAGCCGCACGCTTCACGATATGGTGTCAGTAAACCAAGAAGAGAACACCATTACCTTCGCACCAAGTGTGGAGCACGCTAAAGCATGGGCTCATGCTGGCACCGCGCGCGCACTAGTTAACAGCATGGTTGTTGGTGTTACAGAAGGCTTTACCAAGAAACTGATCCTGAAAGGTGTTGGTTACCGTGCAAACGTTGCAGGTAACAAACTTAACCTGACACTTGGTTTCTCTCACCCGGTTGAGCACGCTCTGCCAGAGGGTGTTAAGGCAGAATGCCCAAGCCAAACTGAAATTGTTATCAGCGGTGCTGATAAACAAGCAGTTGGCCAGGTGGCTGCTGATATTCGCGCATACCGCAAGCCAGAGCCTTATAAAGGCAAAGGCGTTCGTTACTCTGACGAAGCTGTGCGTACTAAAGAAGCTAAGAAGAAGTAAGGTAACACTATGGATAAGAAAGCATCTCGTATCCGTCGTGCGACCAAAGCACGACGCAAGATCGCGGAAATGGGTGCGACTCGCCTGGTGGTACACCGTACTCCACGTCATGTGTACGCACAGGTTATCGCTGGTAACGGCGCGGAAGTTATCGCAGCCGCTTCTACCGTAGAAAAAGCGATCCGTGAGCAAGTGAAGAGCACCGGTAACAAAGACGCCGCTGCAGCCGTGGGTAAGATCATTGCTGAGCGAGCGAAGGAAAAAGGCATCGAAGCCGTTGCTTTTGACCGTTCCGGTTTCCAATACCACGGCCGTGTGGCTGCACTGGCAGATGCTGCCCGTGAAGCTGGTCTGAAATTCTAAGGTAGGTGGAAGATGGCTAACGATAAACAACAAAGTGATTTGCATGAGAAGCTGATCGCTGTAAACCGTGTATCTAAAACGGTTAAAGGTGGTCGCATCTTTACCTTCACTGCCCTGACTGTGGTAGGTGATGGTAACGGTCGCGTAGGTTTCGGTTACGGTAAAGCCCGTGAAGTACCTGCTGCGATCCAAAAATCAATGGAAAAGGCGCGTCGTAACATGATTACTATCGCGCTGAAAGACGGTACTCTGCACCACGCTGTTAAAGGCCGCCACACTGGTTCAAAAGTGTACATGCAGCCAGCATCAGAAGGTACAGGTATCATCGCCGGTGGTGCGATGCGTGCCGTGCTTGAAGTAGCAGGCGTTCAAGACGTTCTGGCGAAAGCATACGGTTCGACCAACCCAATCAACATCGTTCGTGCAACGATTGATGGTCTGGGTGGTACGAAGTCTCCAGAGATGGTAGCTGCGAAACGTGGCATGCCTGTCAACGAAATTCTGGGGTAATACGACATGGCTAAGACAATTAAAGTAACTCAGACTCGTAGCGCTATCGGCCGCTTGCCGAAGCACAAAGCGACCCTGCGTGGCTTGGGCCTACGTCGCATCAACCACACTGTTGAACTTGAAGACACACCGTGCGTGCGCGGTATGATCAACAAAGTCAACTACATGGTTAAAGTGGAGGAGTAATCACATGCGTTTGAATACTCTATCTCCGGCTGCAGGCTCAAAGCCTTCTGCGAAGCGTGTAGGCCGTGGTATTGGTTCAGGCCTGGGTAAAACCGGTGGCCGTGGTCACAAAGGTCAGAAATCACGTTCAGGTGGTTCAGTACGCCCAGGTTTCGAAGGCGGTCAAATGCCTTTGAAACAGCGTCTGCCAAAATTCGGTTTTACTTCGCGTAAAGGCCTCACTTCTGCTGAAGTTCGTCTCGGCGAGCTGGCAAAAGTTGAAGGTGACGTGGTAAGCCTTGAAACACTGAAAGCAGCGAATGTTATCGCACAAGACACTCGTACGGCGAAAATCGTACTGTCTGGCGAAATCGCTCGCTCAGTGACCGTGAAAGGTGTTCGTGTCACTAAAGGCGCTAAAGCGGCAATCGAAGCTGCAGGCGGTAAAATCGAGGAATAATTTAGCTCGAGGACGAGGTACAGATGGCAAAACAACCAGGACAAAACTTCAGTAGTGCAAAAGGCGGAGTCGCGGAGCTAAAAAGCCGCCTACTTTTTGTAGCAATGGCATTATTGGTATTCCGTGCCGGCTCTTTTGTGCCAATTCCTGGTATTGACGCTGCTGTACTTGCCGATCTGTTCGAACAGCAACAAGGGACCATCATTGACTTGGTTAACATGTTCTCTGGTGGTGCCCTTGAGCGTGCTTCGATACTGGCACTGGGCATTATGCCGTATATTTCGGCGTCGATTATTGTTCAGTTATTGTCAGTGGTTCACCCCGCATTAGCGGAGTTGAAAAAAGAGGGCGAATCTGGCCGTCGTAAGATCAGTCAGTATACCCGCTACGGCACGCTGGTGTTGGCAACTTTCCAAGCAATTGGAATCGCGACTGGGTTACCGAGTATGATGCCAGGTCTGGTGATTAATCCAGGTCCTGCGTTTTACTTTACTGCGGTTGTCAGTTTGGTCACAGGTACCATGTTCTTAATGTGGTTAGGTGAGCAAATTACGGAACGTGGTATAGGTAACGGTATCTCGCTGATCATTTTCACCGGGATTGTCGCGGGTCTGCCACCCGCAATTGGACAGACAATAGAGCAAGCGCGTCAAGGCGACATGTCTCCGCTTCTCTTGCTAGGTATCGCAGTGATCGTATTGGCGGTCGTCTACTTTGTGGTCTTTATGGAACGTGGTCAACGTCGTATCGTCGTTAACTACGCCAAGCGGCAACAAGGTCGCCGTGTCTTTGCAGCGCAAAGCACGCACCTGCCACTTAAGATCAACATGGCAGGCGTTATTCCTGCGATTTTTGCATCAAGTATTATTTTGTTCCCTGGCACGCTTGCTAACTGGTTTGGTAAGGGTGATCAAACAAGCTGGCTAACCGATGTGTCATTGGCACTGAGTCCGGGGCAACCAGCGTACGTAATACTTTATGCGGCAGCGATTATCTTCTTCTGCTTTTTCTATACAGCGTTGGTGTTTAACCCGCGAGAAACAGCAGATAATTTGAAGAAGTCAGGAGCGTTCGTACCTGGTATTCGCCCGGGTGAGCAGACTGCTAAATACATTGATAAAGTAATGACACGGTTAACCCTCGCAGGTGCCATGTATATTACCTTTATCTGTCTGATCCCCGAGTTCATGATGATTGCGTGGGATGTCCACTTCTACTTTGGTGGTACATCACTACTCATCGTAGTAGTCGTAATCATGGACTTTATGGCTCAAGTTCAGACTCATTTGATGTCTCAACAATATGAGTCCGTGTTGAAAAAAGCCAACCTCAAAGGCTACGGCCGCTAATAGGTTGTCTATTTACGGAGTTTAGCAATGAAAGTTCGTGCTTCCGTTAAGAAAATCTGCCGTAACTGTAAAGTGATCAAGCGTAACGGTACCGTTCGTGTGATCTGCAGTGAGCCAAAGCACAAGCAGCGCCAAGGCTAATAGCAGAATATTTTTCTTGCAAAATGAGGTCAGGCTGGCTACATTAGCCAGCCCACCTTTTGTATGTGCAAAAGAAGTGGTTATGCCGCTGCGTATCCTCGACGGGCTCTGCAGCGGTTCTACTTGAAAAGTACTAGGAGTGAATAGTGGCCCGTATAGCAGGCATTAACATTCCTGATCAAAAGCATGCTGTTATCGCATTGACTGCGATTTACGGCGTCGGCAAAACCACCTCTCAAGCTATTTTAGCTGATGCAGGTATTGCTGAAAGCACTAAGATCAGTGAACTATCAGAAGAACAGATCGACCAATTGCGTGACGGTGTCGCTAAGTACACCGTAGAAGGCGATCTACGTCGTGAAATTTCCATGAACATCAAGCGTCTTATGGACCTTGGTTGTAACCGCGGTATTCGTCATCGTCGCAGCTTGCCACTACGTGGTCAGCGTACGAAGACCAATGCTCGTACCCGTAAGGGTCCGCGCAAGCCGATCAAGAAATAATCGGGGTAGATAAGTACTATGGCTAAACAAGCAACTCGTGCACGCAAACGCGTACGCAAGCAAGTCGCTGATGGCGTCGCGCACATTCATGCGTCTTTCAATAACACAATCGTGACGATTTCTGACCGTCAAGGCAACGCTCTGGCATGGGCGACCGCCGGTGGTTCAGGTTTCCGTGGCTCTCGTAAGTCAACTCCATACGCTGCGCAGGTTGCTGCAGAGCGTTGTGGTGAAATGGCAAAAGAGTACGGCCTGAAAAACCTCGAAGTGATGGTTAAAGGTCCAGGTCCAGGTCGCGAGTCTACTATTCGTGCCTTGAACGCAGCGGGCTTCCGCATCACTAACATTGTTGATGCGACGCCAATCCCGCATAACGGTTGTCGTCCACCTAAGAAACGCCGCGTTTAATACGCACTAGCGCTGTTTCTTAGAATATTGGAGAAAGATCATGGCAAGATATTTGGGTCCTAAGCTGAAGCTTAGCCGTCGCGAAGGCACTGACTTATTCCTTAAGTCAGGCGTACGCGCGATTGATACCAAGTGTAAAATCGATAACGTCCCAGGCGTTCACGGTCAGCGTCGCGGCCGTCTGTCTGACTATGGCGTTCAGCTTCGCGAGAAGCAAAAAGTACGTCGTATGTACGGCGTAATGGAAAAGCAGTTCCGTAACTACTACAAAGACGCTGCCCGCATCAAGGGTAATACAGGTGAGAACCTGCTTCAGCTTCTTGAAGGTCGCCTAGACAACGTAGTTTACCGCATGGGCTTTGGCGCAACTCGCGCTGAATCACGTCAGCTGGTAAGCCACAAAGCGATCCTAGTTAACGGCAAAGTAGTTAACGTACCTTCTTTCAAGGTTTCGGCAAACGACGTGATTAGCATTCGCGAGAAAGCTAAGAACCAGGCGCGTATCAAAGCAGCTCTAGAAGTTGCCGCTCAACGCGAACTGCCAACTTGGATCGAAGTAGACAGCAAGAAGATGGAAGGCACATTCAAGCGCCTACCAGAGCGTTCTGATTTGTCTGCTGACATCAACGAACACCTGATCGTCGAGCTTTACTCTAAGTAAAGCTGAACTAAAGAGAGGACATAATGCAGGGTTCTGTAACAGAATTTCTTAAGCCGCGTCTAGTTGATATTGAACAAGTTAGCTCGACGCACGCAAAAGTAACTCTTGAACCTCTAGAGCGTGGTTTTGGCCATACTCTGGGGAATGCGCTACGTCGTATCCTACTTTCATCTATGCCAGGCTGTGCGGTGACGGAAGTTGAAATTGACGGCGTATTGCACGAGTACAGCACCAAAGAAGGGGTTCAGGAAGATATCCTGGAAATCCTACTTAACCTTAAAGGCCTAGCCGTTAAGGTTGAGGGTAAAGATGAAGTTATCCTTACTCTGACCAAGTCTGGTGCAGGCCCTGTTGTTGCAGGCGACATCACCCATGATGGTGGTGTTGAGATTGCGAACCCAGAACACGTTATCTGCCACCTGACTGATGCAAGCGCTGAAATTAGCATGCGTATCAAGGTAGAACGTGGTCGTGGCTATGTACCAGCGTCTGCGCGTATCGATAGCGAAGACGACGAGCGTCCAATCGGTCGCCTACTTGTTGACGCAACGTTCAGCCCAGTAGATCGCATTGCTTACAAAGTGGAAGCAGCGCGTGTCGAACAGCGTACTGACCTCGACAAGCTGGTCATCGATATGGAAACTAACGGTACACTGGATCCTGAGGAAGCGATTCGCCGTGCGGCAACCATCCTAGCAGAACAGCTAGATGCGTTTGTTGACCTGCGCGATGTACGTGTCCCTGAGGAGAAAGAAGAGAAGCCAGAGTTCGATCCGATCCTACTGCGTCCTGTAGACGATCTTGAACTAACTGTTCGCTCTGCTAACTGTTTGAAAGCAGAAGCGATTCACTATATCGGTGATCTGGTACAGCGTACCGAGGTTGAGCTTCTGAAAACGCCAAACCTTGGTAAGAAGTCTTTGACTGAAATTAAAGACGTGCTGGCATCACGTGGTCTGTCTCTAGGTATGCGCCTAGAAAACTGGCCGCCAGCATCTATTGCTGAAGATTAATCAGAGACTGATTATTTAGTTAGAAGGATTAGGTCATGCGCCATCGTAAGAGTGGTCGTCAACTCAATCGCAACAGCAGCCATCGTAAAGCGATGTTCAGCAACATGGCTAGCTCGCTGGTAACTCACGAAGTTATCAAAACAACTTTGCCGAAGGCAAAAGAGCTGCGTCGCGTCATTGAACCGTTGATTACCTTAGCTAAAAACGACAGTGTTGCTAACCGTCGTGTAGCATTCGCTCGTACTCGTAACGACGAAGTCGTAGCGAAACTGTTTAATGAACTCGGCCCACGTTTTGCTTCACGTGCTGGCGGTTACACTCGCATTCTGAAATGCGGTGTTCGCTCTGGTGATAAAGCCCCAATGGCTTACATCGAGCTTGTTGATCGCCCAGAGCAAGACGCTGAGCAAGCTGCAGAATAAGTTTTATTACTTATAAGCAGCACCCAGAAAAGCCAGGCAACTCGCCTGGCTTTTTCTTTATCTAGCCTAGGCTTGTATAGGGCAAAATCCCTGATAGGTTTCCGATGCTTGTCTCCTTTCATACAAGAGGTCGGGGTACAAAGAACAAAATTTGCAGCATAAATGACAATTTTTAATGCTTAGGAAGCAAAACGAGGTTTAATTGACCAAAAAAGGCGATATCGGACAAAAATAGACCGCTTAGGGAAAAACAAACAATTAATGATTGACGGATGTCACAAACGCTTTAGAATGCCGCCCTACTTAACGCAGATAGCGCGTTAGGGGAGTCAAAAAGAGGTTTTATTTCACCCGGCGGGTTGAAAATAAAAGATAAARTTTCTTCTTGACTTTAACGGCAAGGCGCGTAAGATACGCAGCCCTGACCAAGCGAAGCRCAGCTTCGCAWCGTCAAYGCTCTTTAACAATTTGACCTATGCAATCTGTGTGGGCACTCGTTGAGAATAGACAAAAAGATTTATTCGATGAACTGAGTGACCAAGCGACAACTTTAATAGTTGTTCGGCACAGTCAATTCGTTTGTCTCGTAAGAGACGAACAAAACAGTATTTATCGAGCCGTTTGTCTTTCCTTTTAGGAAAGCAAACACCAAAACTTAAATTGAAGAGTTTGATCATGGCTCAGATTGAACGCTGGCGGCAGGCCTAACACATGCAAGTCGAGCGGAAACGGCAGTATTGAAGCTTYGGTGGATTTACTGGACGTCGAGCGGCGGACGGGTGAGTAACGGCTGGGAACCTGCCCTGACGAGGGGGATAACCGTTGGAAACGACGGCTAATACCGCATAATGTCTACGGACCAAAGGTGGCCTCTACATGTAAGCTATCGCGTTGGGATGGGCCCAGTTAGGATTAGCTAGTTGGTAAGGTAATGGCTTACCAAGGCGACGATCCTTAGCTGGTTTGAGAGGATGATCAGCCACACTGGGACTGAGACACGGCCCAGACTCCTACGGGAGGCAGCAGTGGGGAATATTGCACAATGGGGGAGACCCTGATGCAGCCATGCCGCGTGTGTGAAGAAGGCCT